>JBHHYG010000036.1:0-16787 GCA_046757445.1 Acidobacteriota bacterium | reverse complement strand
ATCGTCAACGCTTGGAGGCGCGCCAGCTAATTCCACAGAATCAGGGACACATCCCGAATGGGCAGCGGCATGGCGTTCGCCGTTTCCCCAGAAGAGCGTCGCAAAGTTCTTAACATCTGATGCGACCAGAGTGTACGTCCAGCGGTAGAATAGCCAGCAAATTCAACGGGGTTCTACATGCCATTGAAGATGAACCCTCGCGCAGTGATGGTCGCTTGTCCATACGCCCCGGCCTGGTGTGAAAGCGTGGACTGCAAATTGCGTGACAGGGCGATTCTGCAGACTCTGGGATCCTAAGGAATGAGGTCCATAGCAAGTCAGGAAATAGCCACGTCACAGCAGGCAGGCCGAAGCGTGCTGGTTGGTTTGGGCCATCGCGAAACGTCTCGCTGTCGGCGCGCTCTACTTCTTGCCTTTGTCGTTGCCGTCAGCTTCCAGGAGCAGGCTTTCGCACAGACAATTCACCCCAGAACCGAATACCGCAGCAGACCTCCCGGAACACCCGTCATCTACGTCGACAAGACCGCGCGCAGCCTCACAGATGAGCAACGTCGTGTCTTCGGGCAGCTCTCTAACGCCCGCTTGCTTGCTAGAATCGGTGTCCAGGAAGGTCCAGCACACGAGATGTTTGGCGAAATCAGAAGCGTTGTGTTGGATGATGAAGGACACATCTATGTCTTGGATTCGGCTTTCGAAGAGATACGGGTTTTCTCCACAGATGGGCGGTTCATCCAGTCAGTCGGCGGTCCCGGCCAGGGACCCGGGGAGTTCGTCAAACCCATGGCCTTAGCTGTCGACCGTGGCCGGAATCTTCTTTATGTCGGCGACTTAAGCCGCCGGCTGCACCTCTTCTCTCTGACCGGAAAGGACGACCGCAGAAGCATCGAATACGATCGCAGTATCCGGCTCGAAATGACGCCGGAGGATATCTGCCTTACCGAAGATGAGCTCGTCCTCCACGGGATGCGGCTCGCAAATCCGGAGAGGGCTGGTGATCCAGCGAATGTGGGAGCGCGCATTCTCCACGTCGCCAATCTGTCGGGCGAAGTCAGAGCGTCATTCGGAAGTGTCTACGAGTCGCCGAATTCGATCGTTAACTACCAGGTTTATGAGGGTTGGGTGGCCTGTGATTCGAATCGGAAGCTTGTCTTTCTCGCACCCAAGAGCCTTCTCGCGGAAATCCGAGCCTATGAATTAGATGGACGGAGCCGCTGGATCACAGCCATTCGGGATTTCATACCGATACACCTAGAGGACCTTCCAAACGGCTCCAGGATGCGACTTCCGGCAGGAGGATGGAATCGAATCGGCGCCCTAACTCCGGTCACCGATGATTATCTTCTCGTGCAGGAGAGTCTGGTCGTTTCCAACCAAGGACAGCGGGTCGTCAAGATCCACAGCTTTCTCGTTTCGATGGCCAACGGTGCCGCAGTATATGTAGGTGAAACACTGCCTCGAATACTTGCGGCCAACAAGGCGCACTATGCCACTGTTCGGGATGAGCCGTATCCCGAGCTAACAGTCTGGGAGTACCGGTGAGTAAGGGGGTTGAATGAAAGCGTTCCAAGGCTCGACAGCGAGAAGGTCGGTGACACGCTCGCTTGTGACCCCCGAAGTCAGTAGTGATAGCGCGCCTGCAGGAAGTCGATTCTCTCGCCGCGGAGCAGGTAGATGAGCCGGTGCTCCTGGCTGATGCGGCGCGACCAGATGCCGGGCCCCAGGTACTTCAGGGACTCCGGCTTTCCCATGCCGGAGTACGGATCGCGGAGAACGGCCTCGATCAGCCGGAGCACGCGCAGAGCGATCCTGCGATCTATCTTGACCCAGTAGGCGAGGTCGTCGAGGCATTGTCGCTGGAACACCGCGACACGCTCCCCGGTCGCCTTCCCCCTCAAGCGAGCCCGATGCGTTCCCGCAGCTGGTCAAGGGTCAGCGTTTGACCTTCGCCTTGTAGCGCAGCACGGATGGCATCGAGGAGTCGGGCGGCGTTTTTCGGCGACCGTAGCATATGCGCCGTCTCGAGAAGGCTCTCGACCTCGGAGGCCGGCAGCACGGCCATGGTTTCATGGCCCCGTCGCTTGATCATCAAGATCTCCCGATCTGCCTCTAGGCGGTCCCAAAGCTCGGCGAGCCGCGCCCGCGCGTCCGTATATGTCGTATAGATGGCCACGGTGATCCTTTTTCTTGCCAAGCTGTACAGGAAAACAGTACAGATTCTAGACCGTGCGCTGGGAGGCTGGCAACCTTCTGCGCTTCCTGAATCTCTGGGGCAGCCGAAACCATTGGTAGGACCACATGCCACTACCCGAAGATTTGCCTGGCGGGTGGATGAGATTGCATGATGTAGGCTGTTGTTGTCTTATCCGAGGCCCTCTCACCCAGATCATCCAGAAAGAGCGCAACCATGGCCGAGATCACCATCAAGGGAAACCCGATTCATACCGTAGGAGAGCTTCCGGCAGCGGGAGCGGAGGCACCCGATTTCAAGCTCGTCGCTACCGACCTGGAAGAGAAGTCGCTGGCCGACTTCGAAGGCAAGAAGGTGGTGCTGAACATCTTCCCGAGTGTGGACACACCGGTCTGCGCCAACTCGGTGCGCAAGTTCAACGAGGAGGCAGTGGGCCACGACGACACCGTGGTGCTGTGCATCTCCGCCGACCTGCCCTTTGCCCAGGGTCGCTTCTGCGGCGCTGAGGGCATCGACAGCGCTGTTGCTCTGTCGGCCTTCCGCAACCAGGAGTTCGGCGACGCCTACGGCGTCCGCATCCTCGACGGGCCTTTCGCCGGGCTGCTCGCCCGCGCCGTCGTCGTCCTCGACGAGCAGGGCAAGGTCACCTACACCGAGCTGGTCCCAGAGATCGCCCAGGAGCCCGACTATCAAGCCGCCCTGCAGGCGCTCTGATCAGCCTCGGCTTTCCGGCATCGCGGCGCGACGCAGAAAGACCTCAACTACTAAGGTTAGTCCACGCCCGGCCAGGCACCACCTCGGTGTCAACCCTTGCGCCGGCCTACTTCGCCCTTCTTGAAGCCGCTGGCTCGATAGATCCTCAGAAACATCTCCACGCACTCTGGGTCGAGCTTGGGGCCGGCCTCCCGCTGGAGAAATTCGACGACCTGGGGCGGGCTCATGGGCTGGCGGTAGGGTCGCTCCGAGGTGACACCTTCGAAGACGTCGCAGACGGCGACGATGCGGGCACCCAGGGTGATCTGGTCCCCCGGGAGCCCGTGCGGGTAGCCGCTGCCATCCATGCGCTCGTGATGGTGTAGGACGATGTCGCGAACGTTGCTCATATAAGGGATGGGCTCGAGGATCCTGGCCCCGTAGACAGGGTGCATCTTGATGATCGCCAACTCCTCATCGGTGAGCTCATCGGGCTTGTTGAGGATGGCTTCGTCGATGCCGATCTTGCCGACGTCGTGGAGCATGCCGCCGCGGCGGATCTCTTCGACTTCCTTTTCTGTCAGCGACAGCTCCTCGGCCATGGCCGCGGCATAGCGAGAGACCAGCTCGGAGTGGCCCCGCGTATAGCGATCCTTGATCTCCACCGCCTCAGCCAGCGAAATGACCAGGGCCAGATAGTTCTCCTGCAAATCGTGATGCAGTTGTGCGTTCTCCATGCAGATGGCGCCCTGGAAGGAGAAGGCGAGCAACATGTCGAGGTCTTCCTGGCTAAAGCGGCGGCGTGCCGATTGCGCATCGACGTAGATTACCCCCATGAGGGGATCCTTGCGCTCGTTCCGCGACAGGTAACTCTGCGAATAGTTCAGCGGAATGGCGACGATGCTGCGCAAATCGAGCGCCAGGATGCTCGCTTGCGCCTGCAGGGCCGGATCGTCGGCGACGTCGTTGATGAGCACCGGCTCGCCGCTTTCGACGACCCGCTTGACGATGCTGCCGCTGATACCCCGCTCCTGCACTGACGCGCCCACCTCCTCGAGGTTCTTTTCGTAGGCCACCTCCATCTCGCCGTCCTCATGCTTGAGCAGGATCATCGCCCGCATGCCGGAAGAGATCTCGAGGATCCCCTCGAGCACCAGCTCGAAGACCTCCTCGAGCTGCAGGGAGGTGGTGATCGCCTTGTTGACCTCGATGAGCCTGTGGAGGTTGGTCAGGTCATCCAGGGTCTCCATTGCAATGGCCGGCTGCATCTGCATCATCGTCAACTCCAGGCGCGATTCCCTGGCCGAGAAGCGGACCGGGTGCTCCGCGTCGCCGCCAAGCACCAGCTGGTCGCCATCGGCCAATCGATGTCTCTGCACCTGGGCGCCGTTGACGAAGAGCCCATTGGTGCTGTTGTCCTCGATTCGAAAGCCCCCCTCGTCATGGTAAATCACGGCATGCCGCCGCGAGATGCTCGGATGGGTGAGCGCCAGGTCGCAAGAAAGATCCCGCCCCAGAACGACGGGACGATCCATGGGCAGGAAGAATCTTGCCGGCTTTCCGTCGCGACCCTGAAATACGAGGACGGCCATCGGCGCGCTCCGGTCGATACAGGTCTTGGGGCCTCAGTGTATGCCGCGACGCCGGTGGGCGCCTCTAGCCCACATTTCTCAACGGGTCGTGTAGCGAGCGGGCGCAGGGGCTGCGAGGACAAGGCGCGCGCCGGTTCGAGGGCGCAGGGGTACTCGTGCAGTACGTCGAGCCCTCGAGCCAAGCGCAACGCAGTCATCACCTGCCATTGCGTACGCGCAGCCGCGAGCCGTTGAGAAGGGCGGGCCAGGCACGAGATAGTATCCGGTGGCCCGCCTGGAGGCAGCCGGGGCGGGGACGGTAGAGTAGAGAGATGGATTCTCTCTGGCAAGGCTCGCCCCACCGCAGAGGAACTGCTACATGAGGCTCCTCCGCATCTTGCCGGTCACCTTGCTGCTGATCGTTGTAGCGATCCCCGCCTCGCCCTTGCCAGCGCGAGAGGGCAAAGCCGGCGCGCTCGATTCGGCCTGGTGCGGTACCCACCGCTGGGGCTTCGAGGTGAGCCTCGCACGGCACCTCGACCAGCTGCGGCGACTCGAGCGGCAAGGGATCCGCCGAAGGGGGGTCGCCGCCGGTATCGGACCGCGCGTCTCCCAGGCCGGCGACATCGCCGTCATCGAGGACGACGGCACCCTGGTCAGCGCAGAAAATCCCTTCGATCTGGCCGGTGAGGCGGTACAGTTCAGCCGCCGCCGCAACGGTGTCAGGGCGCAGAATTCCAGCGCCACGGTCAGCGGCAGCCTGGGGAAGAAGCTCGCCCTCGGCGACGATGACAGCGTCTGGATCGATTTCCCCAACCGCTTCAGCTTCAAGTTCTTCGGGCAGAAGTACAGCGGCGTCTTCATCAACTCGGACGGCAACCTCACCTTCGGGGAGGCCGATTTCGAGCCGCTGCCACGGAGCCTCGCCCGCTTTCTCAACGGACCCCCCAGGATCGCCCCCCTGTTCGCCGACCTCAATCCAGCGGCGGCCACGGATGATGGCGGCATTTATCTGAAGGCCACCCGCACGAGAGTCCGCATCACCTGGTCCGAGGTGCCCGAGTTCGGTAGCAGCAATGCCAACACCTTTCAGATCACCCTTCTCCGCAACGGCCGCATCACCTTCGCCTACGGCGATCTGGCCGCCGAAGAAGGGGTCGTCGGCGTCGCTCCGGGCGGCGGCGGTGCGCTGCTGTTGCTCGATTACACGGCAGACCTTGCCACGGGTCCCGAGGAAAGAGCGATCGCCGAAGGGTTCAGCACCCGGGAGCAGGTCGACGACCTGGCCGTGGCCAGCGTCTTCTTCGATCGTTTCGTCGATGACTACGACCACCTGATCGTCTGGCTCGACTTCCCTGCCTTCCTCGGTGGCGCCTTCGCCTTCGAGGTCAACGTCAAGAACGACGTCAGGGGGATCGGCCTGCCCGTCTTCGACCACTCCCCCTTCTTCGGCAGCCAAGGTCGTCTGGAAAGCCATGTACAGATGGGCGCCCTGTCCCGCTATCCGGAAGACCCAGACGAGACGTTTCTCAGCACCAACTCGACGATGGACATCCTCGGTCAGGAGACCGGCCACCGCTGGCTCGCCTACGTTCGCTTTCGCGACGCAAACGGCAAGATGAGCACCGACCTGCTTGGCCGCGGACTGACCCACTGGAACTTCAACCATGATACCGACGCCTCGGACATGGAAGGCAACGACATCCGGGACAATGGCGATAGCACCTTCACGACCGTCGAGGCAACCTCCCGCTACAGCCGCTTGGACAGATACATGATGGGCTTGATCCGGCCCAATGCCGTCGCCGATTTCTTCTATGCGCAGGATTCGCCCATCCTGGTCGATGGTGGACCTCAGGTCGGTGTGACCTTCCCCGGCGCCCGCGTCGACGTGCGTGTCGAAGATGTCATCGCCGCCGAGGGCATGCGCCAACCGACCAGCAAAGAGGCGCCGAAGAGCTTCCGCATGGCCTTCATTCTCGTGGGCCGGCGAGGGGAACCTCCTTCACAGGCTTCCATCGATCAAGTGGATCGTTACCGTCGGCGCTGGGCAGGCTATTTTCGGGCCGCCACCGGCAATAAGGGAAGCGCCAAGACCCGCCTTCTGCTCAAGTAGTGCGAGCAGCGCGGGACTCGTAGTCTGAAGCTGTACGAGCGTGCCTTGGAAGCCGCGCTCGGGTAGTGGTAATTTTCTGCGTTGTTTCGAGAACGCAGGCTCAGCTCTCCGGGGAGGCCTCAGATGTCAAACTGGTGGTGGAAAGCCGACTACTTCGAAACTTGCAACTGCGCCTATGGGTGCCCGTGCAATCTCAACTCCATCCCCACCGACGGAACCTGCAAGGCGATCGACGCCTGGCACATCAAGGAAGGTGCCTTCGGTGATGTTCGCCTCGACGGCCTCAGCATTGCCCTCCTTTGCCATTGGCCCAACCCCATTCACGAGGGTAACGGCACGGTGGTCGTCTACGTCGACGAGAACGCCAACACGGCCCAGCGAAAGGCCCTCGCCGAGATCGGCACAGGTGAGGCAGGCGCTGGCGGGCCGTTCGAGGTTTTCGCCAGTACATGCACGGCGCCTCCGAAAGTCGTCTACGGCCCGATGACGCTCGAGCGCGACGGCAAGCGAGCCACCATGCGCTGCGGCGAGATGGGTCGGGCAGATCTGGCGCCGATCCGCTCGGCCATGGACGGCTCGGAGGCGGACGTTCGTATGGTGATGCCGGGCGGTTTCATCTGGAAGGATGGCCAGATGGTCAACACCGAGTTCTGCGAGGTCAACGCCGACGGCATGAGCTTCCGCTTCGAGAACTCCAGCGCCTACCTTTCCGAAGTCGAATACAACGTCTGAGGAAGGCCGATGGAATCCGCCCTCAAGCGCGACCGGGCGATCGTAGCGTCCGGCCTCCTGATCCTGACCCTACTCGCCTGGATCTATACCGTCCGCGAGGCTGCCAGCATGGAAACCATAAACGGGGCCGTCGAGGCCGGCGCCGGGATGGCGATGCCGAGCATGCAACCATGGTCAGCTGTCGATGCCACCTGGGTGTTCCTGATGTGGAACGTGATGATGGTGGCCATGATGATTCCTTCGGCGGCACCGATGGTCTTGCTGTTTGCCGCCGTGAATCGAAAGCGTCGCGAGCAGGAACGGCCGTTCGTGCCCACCGGGCTTTTCTTGTTGGGCTACCTGTTTGCCTGGAGTTCGTTCAGCGCTCTGGCAACCGTGGCGCAATGGGGGCTCCACAGCGCCGCACTGCTGTCAGAGATGATGGTGAGCACAAGCGTTTGGCTCGGCGGCGCGGCGCTCATTGCGGCCGGGGCCTTCCAGTGGACGACCTTCAAGCACGCCTGTCTCGACCACTGCCGCTCGCCGTTGAGTTTTCTCGCCACCCATTGGCGGGACGGTGCGCACGGTGCCTTCGAAACAGGACTTCATCATGGCGCCTATTGCGTGGGCTGCTGCTGGCTCCTGATGTGCCTGCTCTTCGTCACCGGCGTGATGAACCTGGTCTGGGTGGCGATGCTTTCGGCCTTCGTTCTGGCCGAGAAAGCCGCGCCGCGAGCGCTGGCTCCCTGGGTGAGCCGGATGGCGGGGTTCTTCTTGCTGGCGTGGGGCGGTTGGATGATCAGCACCGCTTTCCCCCTCTTGGGTTGACACGCCTATGCAGAGCTCCGCATAGGCGGGTCAATGCGTAACGAGCGCCGAGACCAAGAAGACAAGGGAAGCTACTTTCGCGAAAGGTGAAGTGCTCGCCTGGCAGGCTGCTTGACGGCCCACAAGTTGGACTCGCCGGTGCCGAGAAGGGGCGGCTGATGGGCCGGGATCAATTGACAGCTTGTGGCTGTGCGCGGGAGGTGACCCGCTCTTCCCTCTTCAGTAGGGGTTCGAAGCGTGCTTTCCCAGTCGCCTTCGACATCGCCGATTTCGCGGTTACCCGGCCTGTCTTGACCAGCTGGAAGAGAGAGTCATCCATCGATTGCATACCGACCGCCCTGCCACCCTGGATGATCGACTTCAGCATCGGCGTGTTGCCCTCGCGGATGATGTTAGGCAAGCCACCGGTCTTCAGCAGGATCTCGTGGGCGGCGCAACGGCCGCTGCCATCAGCGATCCGCAGCTGCTGCTGCGACACGATCGCGACAACCGACTCTGCCAAAGTAGTGCGGATCTGATTCTGCCGCTCCGCAGGGAAGGCGTCGATCAATCGGTCGATAGTCTTGGTGGCGCTGTTGGTGTGCAGTGTGCCGAAAACCAGCATCCCCATCTCGGCCGCGGTGATCGCCAGTGCGATGGTCTCGAGATCACGCATCTCTCCGACGAGCACCACGTCGGCGTCCTGACGGATGGCCACCCGCAACGCCGCGGCGAAGCTGGTGGCGTCGGTGCCGACCTCGCGCTGCGAAACGACGCACTTCTTGTTCGGATGGATGAACTCCACCGGGTCCTCGATCGTGACGATGTGTTTCGCGTAGGTGTCGTTGATGCGATCGATGATGGCCGCCAGGGTGGTCGACTTGCCCGAGCCGGTGGGGCCGGTTACCAGAACCAGTCCATGGCGCAGGTCCGCGAGCTTGCAAACGGCATCCGGAACGCCGAGCTCATCGAGGGTCAGGATCTTTTCGGGAATGATACGAAACACCGCGCCCGCGCCGTTCTCTTGCCGTAAGTAATTGGCCCGGAACCGCGCCACGCCCTCGAGCGCATAGGCGAAATCCAGATCTCCCGACGACTCGTATTCCTGCCACTGCTCATCGCTGACGATCTCTCGCTGCATTGTCAGGAGCTCATCGTGTGAAAGGACGCTCCAGTTGTCCACATCCTCCAATTCGCCATGGACTCTGACCCGGGGCGATCGCGTCGCCCCGAGGTGAAGGTCGGAGCCATCGTGGCTCTTCAAGTAGCGGAAAAGTTCGTTCAGTCTGGCCAAATCAAGGTTCTCCTTTACCGCGCCCGCAGCAGGAATCCGTTGAGATATGCGGACTAGTCGAAGCGCTTGGTGTCTTCCGCATGCAAGCATGCCTCTTCCTTGGTGATGACCCGAGTCTTGACCAGCTCGACCAACGAGTTGTCGAGCAAGCACATCCCCTGAGAGACTCCCGTCTGCATCAGCGAGATGATCTGGTAGGTCTTGTTGTCGCGGATCAGGTTAGCGATCGCTTTGGTGTTGGGCAGGATCTCGAGCGCCGGCACGCGGCCGCTTCCGTCGGCCTTGAGCACCAGGCGTTGCGAGATGATCGCCCGCAACGACTCGGAAACCATCATGCGAATTTGAGCCTGTTGCTCGGGAGGGAAGACGCCGAGGATGCGATTGATGGTGCGGACGGCACCGCTCGTGTGCAGTGTTGCCAGAACGAGGTGGCCGGTTTCAGCCGCGGTCAGCGCCAGCGAGATGGTCTCGAGATCGCGTAATTCGCCAATGACGATCACGTCGGGGTCCTCGCGCAACGCCGCCCGAAGGGCGCGGGCAAAGGAATCGGTGTGCGGGCCGACCTGTCGCTGGTTGACGACGCATGCGTCCGAGGCATGCTTGTACTCGATCGGGTCCTCGATCGTCAGGATGTGGTCCCGCCGACGCTGGTTGATTAGCCGGACCAGCGCCGCCATCGTCGAGGACTTGCCGCAGCCGGCCGGCCCGGTAAACAGCACGATCCCCTGGTGGAGACCTGCTAGCGACTCGAGAGAATTAGGCAGCATGAGGTCCTCGAGCGTCGGTGCCTCGAGCGGGACGGCCCGGAACACAGCGTCCAGTCCACGCTGCTGGCGGTAGGCGTTAGCACGGAATCGCCCCACTCCCGGGATCGGGAAGGCGAAGTCGAGCTGCAAGTTCTCCTCGATCAGGGCGCGCTGCTCATCGTTCAACAGGTCGTGCAGCATGCGCTCCGCTTCAGCCGCGTCGATGACATCTGTGGCGTCCCCCAGCACACCGTGGAGCCGGACCTTGACCGGCGCGCCGCTGTGAAGATGAAGATCGCTCACACCGAGCTCGCACGCTTGACGTAACAGATCCTCAAGAGCGACTCCAGGACGGCAGTCGAGCTTCACAGCCGAGGACGGCCGAGTGCCGCTGTCCGGCAATGGCTCCGGGCCCTCTACGGCCGCTACCGCCGACGCGGCCGTTGCCGAGCTGTGGGCCTCGGGCTGAGCCGCGGCAGGCGCCTTCGATGGCCCCGCAACAGCGGGCTCCGGCCCGCTGGCTATGGGCGAGGTAGGCTCCGACCGGCCTCCGTTGCGGCCCTCGTAGTCCGCCTTGGCCCGCAGCTCCCTCAAGCCGTCTTCCGAGACGTAGTCCTCGGCTACAAGGAAGGCACCGAAGTCCTCACAACCACCGTTCGATCGGTAGCGGCGAAGGGCTTCGCGCGCACGCTCCCTGCTGAGCAATTGCAGGTCGACGGCAAACTTCGTCAAGCGGGTTTCTGATCGAATCGGATCACGCTCCAGCATTAACGCTTGAAAAGACGGCTCAGGCTAATCTTTTCGAGAAGTGTCGATCAATCCCTTTTCTGCGCCAGTGCGGGCAACATGACAGGTCCCTTCCACCTGCGAAGGTAATGGTCCCATTGAGCCATCCGACTACCGTTGAAGCGCTTGCCGGGCAAGTTGCTTGACGGCCCGCAGGTCGGACTTGCCGGTGCCGAGAACGGGCAACTCGTCGACCTTGACGAAGTCGTCTCTGCGCGGCAGGTAGAGGTTGGGCAGGCCACTGGCCGAGAGCTTCTCTAGGATCGCGGGCAGCTGCTGCTCATCGAGGGTATGGACCACCGCTAGCCGTTCGCCCTTGCGCTCATCAGCGACCGCGGTCACCGCGAAGACCCGATCCTCGATTCCTGCAGCCTCTTGTAGCGCCTCTTCGACGACGCCGTGCGGCACCATCTCGCCACCAATCTTGGAGAAGCGAGCAAGACGATCGGTGATGCGCAGGAAGCCGTCCTCATCGGTGGTGCCGATGTCGCCGGTCACGTACCAGCCGTCGTGCATCACCCGTTCGGTGAGGTCGTCGCGGCCAAGGTAACCGCGCATGACGTTGGGACCCTTGACCAGGATCATCCCCTCCTCGCCCGGGGGTAGAGGCTCGAAGGTATCGACGTCGGCGATGCGCACCGCCACTCCCGGAAGTGGCTGCCCCACCGTGCCGCGGCGCGTGCCGGGCTGGTAGTAGCCAGGGGCGCGGAAGTCGGGCACGTTCAGGGCCACCACCGGCGAGCACTCGGTTGCCCCGTATCCTTCCAGCACGCCGATGCCGAAGTGATCCTCGAAGGCCCCGACCAGGCGCTCGTTGAGCTTCTCCGCCCCAGCAATCACCAGCCGCAGCGAGCCGAACTGTGCCGGCGTGCAGCGTCGGATGTAGAGTTGCAGGAAGGTCGGCGTGGCGATCATGATGGTGAGACGGTATTGCTGCACCAGCCCGCCGATGGCGCCGGCATCGAGGGGATTGGCATGGTAGACGACCCCCATGCCGTTGTTGAGCGCCAACCAGATCGTCGCCATGTAGCCGAAGGAATGAAAGAAGGGCAGGATGCCGAGCAGCCGGTCATGGCGGCTACTCTGGATGACCTGGGCGGCGCCCTCGACGTTGCTGTCGATGTTGAAGTGGGTAAGCTCTACGCCCTTCGGCTCACCGGTGCTGCCGCTGGAAAAGATGATCGTCGCGACATCGTCGGCATCAGGGCGCCCCAAGCTACCGCAGGCCCTCTCCAGCAGCCGCAGAGGGGCCAGCAGCGCAAGCAGCAGGGCGGCCAGCCGACGAGCGCGGCCCATGCCGCTGACAACCTCCTCGATCCACACCGGCTCGACGCCCTCGGGGAGCTCGAGCCTGGCCTTGGTGAGGAAAGTGCGACTGGTGATGACGGTGCGCAGGCCCGCCTGCCTCGCCGCCGAGCTCATGCCCTCGGCCCCGGCGGTGTAGTTGAGGTTGACGCTCACTCGACCGGCGAGCGCCACCGCCAGGTTCGTCAGCGCCCCGCCGACCCCCGACGGTAACAGGATGCCGACGCGCTTCTGGTGCTGCCAGTAGGGCCGCAAGGCGCGGGCGAAGGCAATGGCACCGGCGAGCGCCCCGAGCCGAGAAACCCCAGGCCGCTTGGCGTCGGCCATTGCCAAGCGCCACGGCCGCAGCCGCGCCTTGCGCACGAAGGCCTTATAAAGGGGCCCGCAGCCCGCCTTGCGAAGCTCCCAGGCGGAGGTACCCAGCTCGCGGACGGCGGCGCGCACCCGGTGGATCGGCTCCCCCGGCGGCAGCGGCTCCCCGAAGGAGACGGTGACTGGGTAAGGAAGTCGGCGCGGCAGCTTGGTGATAAAACGACCGCCCGAGCGACTGAAGATGCTTCCCCACACCCGATCGAGGTTGACCGGAACGATGGGCGCGTTGCGCCCCGCGACGATGCGCTCGAAGCCCCGACGGAACGGCAGCAGCATGCCTGTGCGGGTGATCTGTCCTTCCGGAAAGACACAGACCACTTCTCCCTCGTCGAGGTAGCGACCCGCCTGCCGTAGCGCCCGCAGTAGCACCCGCGGCCCCTCGGCCGCGGAGATCGGAATGGCCCCCAGCGACACCATGAACGGTCTCAGCGGCGGGTAGTGGAAGTAGCTGGACTCGACGACGAAGCGTACCGGCCGATCGACACTGGCCAGCAGTAGCAAGCCATCGACGAAGGAGACGTGGTTCGGCACCAGCAGGGCGCCGCCCGGCTGCGGCACGCGCTGGCGATTCACCACCGTGAGCCGGTAGATGGTGTGGGTAACCAGCAGCAGCCCCAGCCGCAGGAAGGCATCGGGGAGAAGCCGCAGGGCCCAGATGGTGCCACCGGCCACGGCCACCGCCACCACCACCAGGATGGCGCGCGGGGACAGTCCCACACGGCCAAGCACGCCGGCAGCCAGAGAGCCGACCAGGATACCGGTGTAGACGAAGAGGTTAGCGACAGCGATGACCCCGCCACGCCGATCCGCTGGGGCACGCCACTGGATGAGGGAGTTGATGGGCACCAGGATCAAGCCCCCGGCCGCGCCCAGCAGAGCCATCAGCACCAAGGTCGCCGCCAGCCCGGGCCCGAACAGGCCGAGGCCGAAGGTCACCACCGCCATACCGACAGCACCGAGGGGAATGAGACCATACTCCACCTTGCCGGCCGACAGCCTGCCGGCGAGCAGGCTCCCCACCCCAATGCCAGCCCCGAGCACCGCCAGCGGCAGCCCCGAGAGAGTATCGGACAGCCCCAGGGTGGCCTTGGCATAGACGAGGATGTCTTGGCCCAACAGGCTGGCAACGGTCCACAAGTAGATCGAGCCGAAGATCGCTAGGCGCAGGACGCCATCCGAACGGATGGCGCTCCAAGCGCTCCGCAGCGTCTCCGCCAGGCCTCCCTGCGAGCGGGCCGGCGGCACCCGCGGCACCCCGATCGCTGCCACCAGGCCGGCGACCGCAAGCAGCGTGAACAGGATCCCGGCCATCCACGGCCGGGCAGCGGTCAGATCCAGCAGCGGTCCGGCGGCGGCGATGCCGGCGATGATCGCCAGCATGGTCCACATCTCCAGCAAGCCGTTGCCCTTGGAGATCTCCTCATGGGGAAGGATTTCCGGCAGGATGCCGTACTTGGCCGGGCCGAAGAGGGCACTCTGGGCGCCCATCATCACCAGCACCGCCAGCGGCAGCAGGCGGTTGTCGGGGACAAGCAGCAGCGCACCGGTGACCGCCGCCATGAGCACCACCTCCAAGGCCTTCATGCCGAGGATGACGGAGCGCTTGCTGACCCGGTCGGCGAGCAGGCCGGCCGGCAACGAGGCCACCATCAACCCTGCGGTCAGGGCGACGAACGCCAGGGTCGTTCGGGCCTGTGCGGCGGCCTCCGTTGCCGGGCTGCCGGCCGGCGCCACCAGGTTGCGCATGGCCAGCAAGGCGACGGTAACCTTCAAAGCATTGTCGTTGAAGGCGCCGAAAAACTGAGCTACCAGCAGGCCCCGCAGCGGGTGCGCGGCGGCGGGTCGATGATCCGTCATTCTTTCTCCTGAGAGCGGCTCCTACCGAGGGACCTGCGTCAGCGGCCGCCCCGCGGCAACCTACTCATGATTCGAGCACGCTTCCAGCCTCTCTGCGACCAGCTCGACGGGATGAGATACTTCGCGGCCATCAAGATCCCGCATCTGGGCGCGGCAAGAGGTGCCGCAGGCGAGCCATCTTACCGGACAGGTCGCAGCACCTACCCCCTCACCATCTTGTCGCGCATCTCCCTCCAGATCTCGCATCTCGGCCAGCAGCCGCCCGCCGAGCTCGCGGCTGATGCCGGCAAAGCGCCGCTTGTAACCGAAGGAGCCGGCCATGCCACAGCACTCGGTGGAGGTGGTGCGCAGATCGATACCCGGGATGCTCTCCAGCAGTTCCACCGCCGCCGGCATCCAGCCGGCGGTCTTCTGCTGGCAGTGGCCGTGAAAAATCGCCTTCAGACAACGCCCATCCTCGGCCTCCCCCCAGCCGATCTTGCCCTCGGATCCCGCCTCGTGAGCGAGGATCTTTCGCCCCAGGAAAGTCAGAATCTCCTCGCAGGCCCGGGCGGTGGCGGCGGTGCCAGCTGCGGCGTCGGTGAGATCGGCGGCCGCCCCCGTATCGTTGCCCGCCAGCAGCTTGGCGTGATCTTCGACAACAGCACTCAGGCACGAGGGCTCGATGCCCAGCAGCGTGTGTCCAGCAGAAGCCAGCGGCCCCAGCACGGCCTGCAAGGACTCGGCATGACGGCGGGCGGTGGCCAGCATTCCCTGCGACAGGGCGGCGCGGCCGCAACAGTGGCCGGCCACGACCACCACCTCGATGCCCAGCTGCTCGAGGGCCCCAACGGCCGCCTTGCCGACCTCGACGTCGACGTAGTCGGTATGGCAATCGGCGAACAAAACCACCGCGGGGCGTTGCTCGCCAGGCGGCTCGAGCGACCCCGCCTCGGCGGCGCCGCTTACTACCCTGCCGCCGCGACGACGGTGCCATTCCGACAACCTGACGGCGGCGGGAAGCGGCAGCCGGCGGCGCCCATCGAGGCCGATCAGCCCGCGCAGCAGCAAGCGAGTCGGCCACAGGCGAGCCAGCCATGTCGACAGCGGCGCCGTTTTCTTCAGCAGGTGATAGAGACGCGCGGGGTTGGCGAACAAGCGAGCTGTGAGCCTCACCCCCCGCTCCTCGTCATCGGGCAGCAGTCCTGCGAACACCACCCGCTCCAGCCGGCCGCGACGCCGCAGGCCGGCCGCGGCGATGCGATCGCGCAGCACCGAGTTCATCCACGGGATATCGATGCGCACCGGGCAGACATCCTGGCAGCGCGAGCAGGTCGTGCAGAGCTCGTTGAAGCCGGCGGCGGTGTCCAGGTCGCGCACCCCGGCCTCCCAGGCGTTGCCGATGCCGGAGTGATAGGTGGGGCCGCCGTAGACATGGCCACCAACCACCTGATAGGGCGGGCAGACGGTCATGCAGGCGCCACAGCGGATGCAGTAGAGGGCTTCACGCAGCAGCGGGTCCTCGCGCATGCGGGTACGGCCGTTGTCGAGCAGCACCAGGTGGAAGCGGCGCCGCTTTCCCTGGCTGAAGGGCGAGGCTGACCAGCCGGGCCCGGAGATGAACGACAGGTAGGAGGTCTGTAGCTGGCCGGTGGCGCTGCGCGGCAGCAGCTGCAGAAAGGGCAGCAGGTCATCGGCCTTCGGCAACACCTTTTCGATGCCCGCCAGAACGACGTGCACCGGCGGCAGCTGTGTGGTCATCCTGCCGTTGCCCTCGTTTTCGACGATCACCACCGTGCCGGTGTCGGCGAGCAGGAAGTTGGCCCCGGTGATGCCGAGGTCGGCGGCCAGAAACTCCCGGCGCAGCAGGCGGCGGGCCAGCTGGGTGAGCTGCGCGGGCTCACGGGGCACCTCATCGACTCCAAACCCAAGGAAAGCCTGCC
The DNA here is from genome assembly GCA_046757445.1 of Acidobacteriota bacterium. Taxonomy (GTDB): domain Bacteria; phylum Acidobacteriota; class UBA890; order UBA890; family UBA890; genus JBHHYG01. Next base: position 419 of record JBHHYG010000036.1, on the reverse strand, counting down.
GCACCTCCTCGACACTCTTGTGGATGATCGGCGCGATGATGTGCGAGGGTCGGTCACCGGACAGCTGCAGGATGTACTCGCCGAGGTCGGTCTCGCGCACCTCGATGCCGGCGGCCTCGAGCGCCGCGTTCAGATCTACCTCCTCGGAGGTCATCGACTTGCTCTTGACCGCCCGACGCGCGCCGTACCGCCGGGCAATGTCGGTGATGATGCGGCAGGCGGAGGGGCCGTCTTCGGCGTGGTGCACTTGCCCACCTCGTTCAGTGATCGCGGCCTCGAGGGCGTCGATCTGCGCGGGCAGATCCTCGATGGCCCGCTCCTTGATGGCGCGCGCTCGGTCTCGCGCCTGCCGGTAACCGGCAAAGCGGGCCATGGCTCGCCGGCGCACCCGGTTGACCCCCGAGACGGCCTGAAAGATC
>JBHHYG010000035.1:0-16927 GCA_046757445.1 Acidobacteriota bacterium | reverse complement strand
GATCAGCCCCGACCTGACCACGAGCAACCCGGAACATCAGGACTTCGCCGGCGGACCGATCTCCCACGACGGCACCGGGGTGGAAGTCTACGGCACCGTCTTCGCCTTCGAGGAATCGCCGCTCGAGCCCGGCGTGTTGTGGGCCGGCAGCGATGACGGCCGACTGCACATCTCCCGCGACGCCGGCGGATCCTGGACCGAGATCACCCCCGCAGGATTCCCCGCTGAGGCCACCATCAACGCCATCGACTTGTCAGCCCACGATCCCGGTCGCGCCTTCATCGCCGCCTACCGTTACCGTGAAGCCGACTTCCGCCCCTACATCTTCCGCACCAACGACTACGGTCAGAGCTGGCAACTGCTGACCGACGGCACCAACGGCATCCCGCAGGACCATTTCGTGCGGGTGGTGCGGGAGGACCCGGACCGCAAGGGGTTGTTGTACGCCGGCACCGAGTTCGGCATCTACGTTTCCTTCGACAACGGTGCCCACTGGCAGTCCTTGCAACTCAACCTCCCCGTGACGCCGGTCACCGATATCCAGGTGCACCACAAGGACCTGGTGCTGGCCACGCAGGGGCGCTCCTTCTGGATCCTCGACGACATCACGCCGCTGCACCAGATCACCGATCAGACCGTTGCCGCTAGCATCCATCTCTACCAACCGCGTCGCGCTTTTCGCGTGGCCTCCGGCGGCTTCGGCTCCCCTGGTGGCAGGCAGGCGGAAAACCCGCCGAACGGCGCGATCCTTTACTACTCTCTGAGTGCAAAGGTCGACTCCGTGAAGCTCGAGATCACCGATGCCAACGGCGAGTCGGTTCGCACTTTCTCGAGCGATCAGAGCTCCGCACCGGACCTCGGACCGCTGGCGGCGCTGGCTTCGATCTTCGGGCTCGACTTCAGCGGCAGCCAGCTCTCGAAGGAGGCAGGGATGCACCGCTTCGTCTGGGATCTGCGTTACCCGGCACCGACGATGCCGAAGGATGTGCTCATTTTCGGCTTCGTCCAAGGCCCGGTGGCCCCGCCCGGCACCTACCAGGTGAAGCTCACGGTGGGCGATGCAAGCGACACCCGTACCCTCGATGTGCAGCCCGACCCACGAGTCAGCATCAGCCAAGCACAGTTCGACGAGCAGCGCGATTTTCTCTTGCGGGTCGGTGAGGCGCTCAGCGACATCGCCGCCAAGATCGATACCCTGCGCTCGGTGCGCGAGCAGGTGCAGCAGGTGGCCGAACGCGTCGCCGACGCCGGCCTGGAGGATGCGACCGTTCAGGAAATCAGCGTGGCGGCCGAGGCCATGGTGCAGAAGCTCAACAGCATCGAAGAGGAGCTAGCGCAGACAAAAAGTAAGAGCCTGGAGGACCCCCTCAACTACCCCGGCAAGCTGACCGCCCAGATCGCCAACGTGCAGAGCGTCGTCAATGGTGGTTTCGGCAGCGTCGATGCGCCACCGACGGACGGGGCCCGACAGCGCTTCGAGGACCTCGAGGCCGAGCTCGCCGCCGTCCTCGCCCGCCTACAGGAGACTCTCGACACCGATCTGGCGGCGTTCAACGAGCTGGTGCGCAGCAACAACGTGCAGGCGGTGATCGTAAAGGGCTCGTCCGGGCAGTAGACAGCTCCCCCCCAAGCTGAACTGCTAACGTGATTGCCCGGCTACAGCGCTGGGCGATCACGGCCAATATAGTGGAGATGGCGGGGTCGAGAACTCAGTTGAGCCCGGCCGAGCCTCTCGAGGGGCCGCCGCTTCAGCTCGCCGGCTTGCGGAACTTGTCCACCAGGCGGTGGATGAAGTAGCGGTGGATCGGAGCGTCCTTTTCGCGGCCGTCGAAGTCGTAGGTGTCGTCCGGGTTGTTCAGCACGTCGGAGGTGCCCACCAGCTCGAAGCCAGCGGAGGTGAGCTCGTCGATCACCAGTTGCTCGTTGATGCGGTGGTGCTCCTGGTCGCGCTCGTCCGTCTTGTTGGAGTAAGCATCCACGACGCCGAAGATACCGCCCGGCTTGAGCACGCGCAGAAACCGCGGCAAGACGGCGACGCGGTCTTCCTTGTCGCCAAGGTCATGGTAGTTGCGGACGGTGATCAGCATGTCGAGGCTGTTGTCCTCGACCTGTGAGAGGCTGTCGACGATCTCGACATTGGCGAGGGCGTCGTTGGCGTTGCGCTTGGCGAAGGCATCCTGGGAGCGCTTCAAGGACCTCTCGGACGGTTGGTCCATGCTGATGATGGCCAACACACGGCCTTCGTCACCGACGATATGCGAGAGGATGTGCGCGTTATAGAGGCCCGAGGTCAGAAGATCGCCCGCGACCATGCCCGGCTCGACGCCGAAAAACCCATAGACCTCCAGCGGCTTGAAGCCTTCGTCGCGGTAGTGATCGTCCTCGGAGCGTGCAGGGTCGTCGAGGATCGAGGGATCGTAGCTGACGATCGACTCGCCCGACGCCGCGCTGGATGCGGCGGCGTTTTCCGCCGAGGCGGTGGCGGCCTCGTCACCCCCCTCGCCGGCTGCACAACCTGCTACCGCGAGCGTTGCCAACAGCAGCAGAGCACAAACTGGGGTCAACACAGCGATGTGGCGCAGCCGTAAGCGTATGGACGTGATGCTCATGATCGGAACTCCTGTGGGGAACGGTGGAACACGGGCCTCCACCGGTTGTGGTTCAAGGCCAGCTTTACCATCGCACCTGGTGCAACCTCCGCGCCGGGACGGCGCTTGCCGGATAGGGGATGGAGCGAGACTCTACTCCCCTATGAACCGGGAGGCAACAGGAGGAGGGCTCCGGGGAATGCTCGAATATAATGAATACGACGATTTTCTTATCCTTCATCGAGCATCCGAACAGGCCGAGCACGGGAGAAGCCATAGATGGGAACGACCAGCGACGTCATCGTCGTTGGCGGCGGAATCAACGGCGCCAGCATCGCCTTCAACCTCGCCCGGCGCGGGATCAAGGTGACGCTGGTCGAAAAGGACCATATCGCCGCTGGGCCCACGGGCCGCTCCTGCGCCATCATCCGCCAACACTACTCACACCAGATCACCGCCCGCATGGCGCTACGCGCCTTGCGTATTTTCCAGAACTTCGACGACATCGTCGGCGGCGAGTGTGAGTTCCGCCAAACCGGCTTCGTCCTGGCCGCGCGCACTGAGGATGTGGAGGCGCTCAAGGCCAACGTGGCGCTGCAGCGGTCGGTCGGAATCGACACCCGCATCCTGTCACCCCAGGAGTTGCACGAGCTCGAGCCACACGCCTCGCTCGAGGGGATCGCGGCCGCAGCCTACGAGCCCGAGTCCGGCTATGCCGACCCCTACAGCACCGCCAGCGCCTACGTCAACCGTGCCATCGAGCTCGGCGCCGAGCTGCGCACCAGAACGAGGGTACTGTCAGTGATGGTGGAAGGGAGCAAGGCGACCGGTGTGATCACCGATGAGGGTCGTCTACGAGCAGGCGTGGTAGTGGTGGCAGCCGGACCTTGGACACCACGGCTCACCCGTCAGTGTGGCATCGAGCTACCTCTGACCCCGTGCCGGGTGCAGGTTTGCCTTTTCGATCGCGCCCCCGAGATCGAGCACCACTCTATCCTCATCGATGCTGCTTTCGGCATCTACGTGCGGCCCGAGTCCGGGACCCTGATGCTGGTCGGCTCGGTCGAGACCGAAGAGGCGGAGCACCGGGTGGACGACCCGGACGAGTTCAACCAGGCTGCCGACTTCGACACCGTCGCTCACTACAGCGAGCAGCTCACGCGGCGCTACCCGGCGATGAGCTCCGGTAGCTACCACAACGGCTACGCATCGCTCTACGACGTCAGCCCCGACTGGCATCCCATTCTCGACGAGCTGCCCGGCGTCGATAATCTCTATTGCTGCGCCGGTAGCAGCGGCCACGGCTTCAAGCTGGCACCGGTGGTCGGCGAGATGATGGCCGGGCTGGTCATCAACGGCAAAGGGCCGGGGGATGAGATCGAGATGTTCGGCTTCAGCCGTTTCATGGAAGGGAACCTCGCCAACGGCAAGTACCCTCACAAGATTCTCGGCTAAACGGGAACGGCGGAAGCAAGAAGAAGGAACTGACCCGAAAACACAAAACGTCTTTCTGAGAGGGCCTCTTTTTCACTATGATAAAGAGTACCGAGGCGAGCGTGCGCCATACTTGATCGGGTTTGAGATTGAACGAGGATGGCATGAGCGAGCAGCGCTTCAAGGTGGGCCAATGGGGGACCGAAGGAGGCGCTCTGCGGAGGGAGTTCTGACACCATGCAGTACGGCGATCTCATCGGCTTCCTGCGCAATGTAGGAAAGGACCCCTCGCGCCTGATCTTCGAGGACGAGCTCACCGGTATCCACAATCGCCGGTTCCTGCTCGGCTACTTCGAGCACAAGGTCCATTGGGAGAGCGGCGAGGACTATCCCCTCTCGCTGCTCCTCATCGATGTGGACGGCTTCAAAGAGATCAACGACACGCGTGGGCACGATGCCGGTGACCAGGTACTCGCCTGGATGGCCGCTTCGCTCAAAGCGGTCGCCGGCGAGGAGGGTCTGCCGATCCGCTTCGGCGGCGACGAGTTCGTGCTGCTGCTGCCAGAGTCCACCTCGGCCGAGGCCCGCGAGATGGCGGATCGGGTCTTTCAAGCAGTCAACGATCGGCCGTTTCGGTTACGCGATGAACAGGAGATCTTGCCCATAACCCTGAGCATAGGAATCGCCTCGGCGCCGGAAGACGCCACCACCAGCAGGCGGTTGTTTCAGGCGGCCGACACGGCCCTCTACCACGCCAAGAGATCGGGAAGAAACCAGGCAGCCAGGGCCGCGGATATCGACCTCGAGAAGGTCTTCCCAAAGACCGCTCTGCACAGCCTGGAAACCACGGGCATCGCCGGGCGTGAACAGGAGCTGGCCCTCGTCTCCGGGGCTCTGGCGGATCTCAGCCTCGGCCGCAGCCAGTTCTTCATCCTCGAAGGGGCCCCGGGGATGGGGAAGACGACCTTCCTCGATGCGATCCGCCGAAGCCTCACCGGCAACGAAGCCTTTTCAGTGGCCGCGGTGACGGGCGACGTGAAAGAAGCCTATCGATCCTATTACCTGACGACTCGCGTCCTGATCGCCCTACTGAATCAGCGGGAAGACAATGGCGCCGACATTCTGGACAGCCTCACCGAAGAAGAGATCGGCCACCTCGCCCATGTTCTGCCACAGCTCGCTGGCGAAGCTCCGGAAAGCGCTGACGAGGGCGACAGCAGCCGGCGCGAAGGTATCTTTCTGACCCTCGCCCGTTTCCTTCCCAAAGTCGCCGATCAGCGCCCGTTGGTCTTGCTCATCGATGACATGCACTTCGCCGATGAGGCCACCCTCTTTCTCATCCGGGTGCTCATGCAGACACGGGGGGTTGCGCTTCTCGTCTGTGGCTCGTCGCAGGAGTCTCTGCGCTTGGGCGACGAGGAGGAAGCGTCGCCGCTGGAGCGTTTCCACGCCGCCCATCACAAGGAGTTGGATATCCGCAACGTCAACCTGCAACCGATGAGCGAGAAGGACATCGGCGAGTACATGCAGGCCTGCTTTCCCAACTTGAAGATGCCCGACAGCTTGGTGCCCGAGCTGGCTGGCATCACCCAGGGAAACCCTCTCTTCATGGTAGAGGTCATCCGCAAATTGGTAACCGATCGGAAGGTCAACCTTGTCGGCCAAGAGTGGGTAATCGAAGTGCTCGAAGAAGGCTATCTTCCGCGCTCGCTGGAAGAGATCGTGACGGAAAAGATCACCGCTCTCGACGAGGAAGGCCGGCAGATACTCGAGCAGGCATCGACGTTGGGTGACGATATCCCGGTCAGTGTCCTGACCGGAAGCTCGGAGCTCGAGGAAAACAAGGTTCTGGAGTTTCTCGATCGTGCCGAGGCGCTGGGGCTAGTCCGGCTAGATTTTCAGCTCAACGACGAGATCATGCGGTTCCTGGGCAAGCAGGTGCTGGAAATCAGCTACGGGACAATCGAGAAGAAACGCCGGCAAGAGCTACACGAGCACATCGGCAACTACCAGGAAAAGCTTTATCAGCAGCAGCTCTTACCCTCTGCCTCCCTGCTCGCCTATCACTTCAAGATGTCGACCAACCAGAAGAAGGCGCGGCGATACGAGAAGCTCCAGAATGCTTACAGCCAGACCGTCTTCAGTGCCGAGGAGGCTTCTGCCTACACCGGAGATGCGCTGGGTGAAGAGGCCGAGCCCGACCTACCGCTCGAGCCGGACAGTATCGCCCTCATTCCCAAACTCCTGCGCACGCTGGTAACGGCGATGCGGAGCATTCAGCTCTATCCGCCAGAAAGCAAGGTTGTATCCCAATCACTGCTCCAGGTAACAGATGCGATCGTTGAGATTCTGAGCGAGAACGAAAGGCTTCACCTTGCCCACGCCCACGGAGAGCTGCTGATCAATGGGGAGGAGCTGGAGGTTACCGACTTCAAGGCCATCGCCAAATCATTCTGCGACCTTCTCGACCGGCTGGAGCTGCAAGGCATCGTCTTTCGCCGGGGCGTCACGGAACCAGAAATCAGTGCGCTGCTGCGCCCACTCGGCGAGCTGAGGCCAGAAACCATTGGCCGCGGATTCTGGAAGAGCTTCGTGCTCGAACAGAGGCTGGAGAAAATCGACCTGCGACAAATACGCTACTCGCGCGTGAAGGGGAAGGGAACCGGTTCCCTCGCCCAACCTGCGCGCGAAGAGGAGGAACTGGGCCCTGAGGACGTGGCAGAGATTCCCCGGATTCTCCGTGCCATTCTCGGCGCAGCCAGCAGCATCAGACTCTATCCGCTCGGTAGCAAGACGGTCACCAATTCCATTGAACAATTCCACACCTCCTTGCAGGGGGTCCTGGGTAGACACACGGCCTTCACGCTGGCCGGGATCGACCAATCCTTGGTGGTCAATGGCACGCGAGTGAGCGGCAGCGAGGCCGACGCGCTGGTGGCGAGCTTTCTGAAGCTGGTGGGTTCCGTAGGACTCATGAGCATCACCTTTTTCTCCGACCTCCGCCGGGGCGAGCTCGAATCGTTCGTGGGCGTGCTGCGAGAGCTGCCATCCTCTGGCCCCGAGGAGGAATTCTGGGAGAATTTCGCCGAAGAAAAGGAGCTTGTCAGCATCGCCTTCAACCAGCACCAGTATGCTCTCGGCATCACTCACGGCGTGCTGATCTTGGGCGCAGAGGGCGCCCCGAGTGCGAGCGGCGGGGTCGCGGACGCCGGCGAGGCGGCGGTGACAGAGGTCACGGCCGGGGAGGTCGAGGAAGGGCCGGAGGAACCGATCAGCGGGCCCTGGCAAGAGCTGCAGGAGACGGGAAAGGAGCTTCTCATCAAGGGCGACCACGAGAAGGTCCGGCAGTTGTTGCGACAAGCCTTCAAGGATTTTCGGGATCAACCTGTCGCCGGCCGTGAGAAGGCCGTGCAGGCCTGCCGAAACTTGCTGGACAGCTTGATGCTAGCGCTGCAGCACAAGTTCACGGTGCTGGCCGCCGACTCGTTGCTCAACGCTCTGTCCGTAGAAGAGGAGCCGCAGGTGCTGGAGGAGCTCGCGGCTGTGCTTTCCTCCATGTCAGGCAGCGCTGTGCAGTTCGGCGACCACAAGACGGCCATAAAAATCTATCTGCAAATCAAGGTAAGGCGGCAAGATCTCGAGGCGGAGGGAGGCAGGGTCGCTTCGGCACTTGCCGAGGCTTTGGAGACCTCGCTCGATCCGACGACCCAGAAGGTTTTAGAGGACGATCTCAGGTCCGCTGACCCCGATCGACAGGAGAATGCCTCCCGGGTGCTGGTGAGCCTCGGGCGCGTCGGTATCCCGCTACTCATCGAGGTCATCAAACAGGAAAAGGACCTGCGGGTGCGACAGGTGACGGCGAGTCTTCTTGCCGAGATGGACCAGGAAGCCGCGCATCAGCTCAAGCGGGCGTTGGTAACGGAGGTCACCGTCGAGCAGCGCTTCCACATTCTCGAGGTCATCGATACGGTAACCCGCGACGTGCGTGACGAGCTCACCTATTGTCTCGGGGACATGAACCCGAAGATCCGCCGCGCCGCCTTCCGGCTATTCGAGCGCCTACGCGACGATGATTTGATCGAGGTTGTCCTGCCGTTCACCCGCAATGAGGATACCGCCGTCGTCAAGGGGACGATCCGTAGCCTTGCCAGCCTCGGGTCCGCTACCGCGGTGGCGGCCATCGTCACCATCCTCGACACCACCGAGGAACCCGAGCTAGCGGTTGCCTGCTGTCAGGCCCTGGGACAGATCCAAGACCCTGTCGGCATCGACGCCCTCGCCAAGACCCTCTCTTACAGGTCGTTCTATTTTCTGGGACACCGGTGGGATGACCAGGTTCGCGCCACAGCCGCCATGGCGCTGCGGCAAACACCGAACCCCCGTGCCGCCGAAGTGCTGTCACGATACACCAATGACAGCTCGCCGATGGTCCGACAGCTGGCTCGCTCGGGAAGCCGCTAGGCAATTCGGAAGTCGCCCTGATAACCGGCAGCGAAGTTCGCTACAATATTCCTGGTAGGGTGAATATTGTACGGCGGTGCCATGGAGGTGTCCTCATGAGCTTTCGCCACATCATGGCGGCGGTGGCCTCCTTGCTGATTGCCGGGCTGGCGTTGGCTGGAGCGGCTTCCGCTGACACCATCTACATGAAGAACGGTCGGCTGATTCGAAGCTCGTCGGTAAGAGTCGAAGGCGACCGTGTGGTCTTCCTCCAGTACGGAGGCCAGGTGGCCATCCCCCTGTCCTTGGTGGACAAGATCGTCGAGGATGACACCGCGGGCCCCGAGGCGACCGCGCCGGCACCGGCGCCCGCGGATGAGCCGCAGGAGGAGAACACGCCGCCCGGCGAGACCCCGTCCGACGCTGCCGAAGGCGACACTGCCACACCTACACAGCCACAGGTGCCGCCGGAGCAGACCCGCGAGTACTGGGACGCACGACTACAACCGATCTTCGCCCAGATGTCCGACATCGAGAAGAGGATCGACCGCTTCCGGGGTCAGACCGGGGCCGATGCTCGCCGTCAGGTTTCGGAGCTGGAATCTCGCCTGAAGACGCTGGAGCAGAGCCTCAAGGGCATCCGCACGCAGGCGCGTCGAGCAGGCGTGCCTCCCGGCTGGCTGCGGCGGCCGCGCTGACAGCAGGCCGAGCCATCGCAACGCGGCAGGCGCGGGCCTGACTGCCCCCGCAGCAGGAGTGCGATGAGAAATGCGGGCTATCGGCCCGCGCTCCCGGCCACGCCCTCGACCTTGCTCACCAGCACATGCCCGGCGCGCATCACCAGCGCGATCTGATCGAGGGTGGTGATGTCGCTCAGCGGATCCCCGGCCACGGCGATCAGGTCGGCCTGCTTGCCCGCCTCGAGGCTACCGATTTCTCCCTCCAGCCCGACATTGGCGGCGCCATTGATGGTGGCGGTCACCAGCGCCTCCCGCGGCGTCATGCCGTAGTCGACCTCGCTCTTGAGCTCGTCGATGAGGGTGCCTCCGGGTGAGCCATAGCTCATGTCCGATCCAGCAGCAATTTTCACACCCGCTTGGTGCGCTTTTTCGAAGCTCGGGAAGTGCTTCCTGGCGAGCTCCTTGGCCTTCTGTAGAACGTAGGCCGGCATACCCAGCTCCTGGCCACGCTCGTTGATGTTGACGACGATGAACAGCGTGGGAATGTAGAAGGTGCCATGCTCCTGCATGAGCTGGATGGCCTCATCGTCGAGCTCCGAGGCGTGGTCGATGGAGTCGAAGCCGGCCCGCACGGCGGCCTTGATCGAGCCGGCGTTCTCGGCGTGGGCGGTGGCCCGGCGCCCCATACGATGGGCCATGTCGGCAATGGCCATCAGCTCATCCGGGGAAACCTGCTCCTGTGTAGGCTCATCGAGCGGAGAGCCGACCCCGCCGCTGGCCGCCACCTTGATGACCTCGGCACCGTACTTGATCTGCAACTGCACCGCCCGCTCGGCCTCCGCAGGCGACGAGATGAAGCCCCGCAGAGGTGTGTACATCCCGTCGATGGGAAAGTCGGCCGGATAGCTGAGGAAATCGCCGTGCCCGCCAGGGATACTGAGCGCGTGCCCGGCCGGAATGACCCGCGGACCGAGGATCGTTTCCTCGTTGATGGCGTCCCGCAGCGCTACGTCGACGAAGCCGAAGCTACCGACGACGCGGAGCGTGGTGACCCCCACTTCGACAGCCCGCTTCATGCCGCGACTGGCGCGCAGCGCTGACAGCGGCAGAGAAGGCCGCTGGCTACTGAAGAATCCCCCGGTATCGAGGTGGGAGTGCGAATCGATCAGGCCCGGAAGCACAGTCATCTGGCTGAGGTCGATCTCTTCGGCACCGTCCGGGATCTCGACGCTGCCGGCCGGCCCGGCGGCGACGATCTCGCTGCCGCGAACGACCACGACTCCGCCCTCGATCGGCTGCCTCGATGGGTCGACGATCAGGGTTCCCGTGCGGATCACCTGGACCGTTTCCTCTTCCTCAGCTTCCTCTCCCTGGCCCTGGATGGCGGGCTCGTGCACCGCAACCCTATTTCGGCTTCCGGGCTCATGGGCTTCCGCGGCGGCAGGAAAACCCCACCCCACGGCCAGGAGCAACAGGGCTAGCCCGAGCATCAGGGAGGGGCTGCGGCGCAGATTGAAAAGAGACTGGGGAAGTGATCGATCGAACATTCTCTACCTCCTAATGTTCCCGGTCATGAGGCCGGTGGCGTTTGCGCATCGATCTTATAGAGTATCGCTTCTGGAGAGCCATGATGAGCAGGGACAAGGACGACCCGTCGGGTTCCGGCAGATTCCGCCAGTTCCCCAAGACGCATGCAACGCTCAGCGTCGCCGTGGCGGTGGTCTCGGCCACATGGGTCCGTGTTCATCTCATCCCGCGAGAGCTGGAGTTCCTCGGCACTGCCGGCCTGCTCGCGGTGATTGTCGGCTTCGCACTCGCCTGGGCCTTTCAGAAGAGCCTGCAGGAGCAAATCAAGCCCTGCATCGCTGCCACCTCGTTCTTTCTGGTTCTATTGGTTGTCCTTCAGCTCCGATTCATAGAGCAGATTCCGGCCACGGCTCTGAGCCCCCACACGCTGGTGACAACCATCTACAGCGTTTCGTACTTGCTCTTCCTGCTCGGATTCGTCCTCACCATCGGCGATCGAGACATTCTCGACTACGCCCGCCGCGCCCTGTCGGTGCTGATCAAGGTAGCCGCCAAGAACCTGGGCGTAGGCCGGTCGAGCGCCGCGTCGGACCTCGCCTTCCAGCACAACCAGTCCACCTACCACCGGGCCGAGGAGGACCGCTTTCAGCAGATCGCCGAAGAAGCCTCGGCGCTGAACAAACCTTTTTCCGACCTCAACGTCGCGCCGTTCCACCTCTACCGGCTCGGGCTGGCCTTCGCTGCCCTCAACCTAGGCCCGCGGGATGAGATTCTCGACTTCGGAGCCGGAACCTGTTGGCTCTCGGCGATGTTGAACCGCATGGGCCTGAAGACCGTGTCGTTGGACATTTCGGCCACCGCCCTCGAGATCGGGCGAAAGAACTTTTCGCTGGACAAGAGACAGCGTTTAGACCTACAGCCGGAGTTTCGAACTTACGATGGGCATTTGCTTCCCTTCGATGATGGTCGCTTCGACGCCATCATCTCCTTCGACGCATTCCATCACTTGCCCAACCAGGCGGAGCTCTTACGCGAGATGTATCGGGTTTTGAACGAGGCCGGTCGCGTCGTCTTCTGTGAGCCCCTGGGCGGACACAGCGACAGTCGCACATCGAGGATCGAGGTGGAATCCTATGGTGTCCTGGAAAGGGACATCGATCTATCGGAGCTCAAGCGCGAGGCCTTCGAGATCGGTTTCGAGCAGTTGGTCTTGAAGCCGTACAGCCCGACACCGGACGACGAACTGGTCAAGGATTCACTGGCCACGAACCTGCGCTTCTATACCGAGCAGGCCTTCCTGCGATACCTCAACAAACTGGGCGTTTTCTATCTGAAGAAGACAGCGGCGGAGGTTTATGATTCCAACCATCCTCACAAGCTGGAGGCACAGATCGATCTCGTCCCCAGCCGCGTGGAGTGCCCGCCGGGCATGAAACTGAAGATCACCGTCGGCGTGATCAACTCGGGCGATACGCTGTGGCTCGCCCGCCATCACCCCCAGGGAGGCCACGTGGCTCTCGGGTGCCAGCTTCTGGACGCTGAAAAGAAGCTCCTCGATCGCAACTTCCGCCGCTTCAACCTGCCGTCGGACATGCCCCCCGGCGATGCCTACTCCGAAGAGATCGAGGTTGCTTCGCCCGGTGAGACCGGAATCTACTACCTGAAGTTCGACCTGGTGGACGAGAACGTCTGCTGGTTCGAGGAAGCCGGTTCCGACCCTATACACCTCGAGCTGGTCGTGACTCACCCCTAGCCCGCATATCTCAACGGCTCGCGGCTGCGCGAGCGCAATGGCGGGCGATGACTGCGTTGCGCTTGGCTCGAGGTCTCGACGTACTGCACGAGTACGCCTGCGCCCTCGAACCGGCGCGCGCCTTGTCCTCGCAGCCCCTGCGCCCGCTCGCTTCACGACCCGTTGAGAAATGCGGGCTAGCCCGAACTTCACAACCGATTGCTGCTGCGGGCTAGTGTCCCCGGGCGCGGTGACGCTGGCGGATGGGCGCCTCGGAGACCGGGGCGCCAGGAGCGAGGCTCTCCGCAATCGGTAGGACTTCCAAGCGGCCGAGGAAACGGTCGCTCATCTTCCTGCTGATCTTCATGTAGAGCCGCGGGTCCTTGCCCCAGTAGTCATTGCGAACGATACGATGACAGGGCACCACCAGACACCACAACCCCAGGCGGCGGGGGTGTGTGTCGAAGACCGTATGTCCGGTGGGAACGGCAGGATACAGCCCGCTGCCCTCAGCGTATTCGTTCCAGGATTCAACGTAGATCCTGTCGATCAGATCTCGATTGTCGAGCACCGATTCCCAGGCCATCTCATAGGTGGTGCCGTTGGCACGAGGCAGGAAGCGCGAGTCCCTCTTCTTCTCGACGTTCCAAAAGCCCACCAGAAGATCCGCGTTCCTGCCACTCCCCATACGCATAGGCTCGAGGCCGTTGAAAAGGAAGTTGACCTCGTCGGGGCCCGCCGGCTCCCAGACCACATGAGTGCTCCAGTAAACGTCGACGCCGGGATCACCCCGCAGGCTGTCGGCAAGCCTGCCGAGGATATCGGCGGGGGCTTTCTCGGCGCCTGGTATGGCCCAGAGCCCAACGAGCAAACAGCCGTCCTCCACCCTGGCCAGCCCCTCGGGGCCGACGACAGATCCGGCTATCGTGAACCAATTGTCAAGTATCTGGCGGAGCTCGCCGAAGCCGCTGGCGCGGGTGAAGTCCTTGCGACACGAAAAGCAGCGAAAGGCTTCGGGGGCGATGAAAGGGGCCACGAGGGGAACCTGCTCGCCGGCCTCCCGAAGCTGGCGGAGCGAATTGAGATGGTTGTACATCTGCGGTCTGTAGTCGTCGGCGATATCGAAAAAAATGAAGTTGAAGCCGGCCTCGACGATCTCTCTGTCTTGCCGGTTCCAGAACTCGACGCTGCCGTCCCAACCCTCACGCCCCTCGAGCGGCAACCAGGCGGAAAAGATCTGGCCGCGCATGGCGGTGAACCAATGAAAAACCACCGGGCCAACCAGCTTCTTCGGAATCCCGGGCTCCAGGCCGGGCCCCTGTTGCTCCGTTGGATCCTGTGGCTGCGCGCCTGGCTCCTGCGGCACTTCACCCGGCTCCTGGAGTGCCAGCTCCTCCCTCCCCAGCCCAGCCTGCTCGTCTCGAGGCACGGGGTCCCGCTCCTGTGAGGGAACCCCTCGATACAAGGGAACGATGGCCTCCACCGAGGCGGAGCATGAGAGAGCAACGAGGGCCAGAATGGCTACGCGGGATCGGTCCATGGGGCAACCAGTGCGGCTCGCGATACTACAGCCTTCAGTGCGGCACCGCTAGAATCGGATGCACGACACGCTCGGGCTTTGTCAGCTACAGCACACGCAGGACGATCTCATCGGTCTCCTACTGCGGGCTAGGGGCGAGTGCGGATGACCATTCCCACCAGCTGCCAGAACCTATACAGGTACAGCTGCCAGACTTTCAGGTCGTCGGCGCCGACGATGACCTGCCGCAGGATCTCTGGCCTGGGAAACAACGTCTCGAGGGCCACCAAGAAGCGCCACCGGATGCCCTTTCGAGCAGTAAAGAGCACCAGCGGCGCCCAGATGGGGAAAGCTCTTCCCCTGATTCGTCGCCGTAGGATTCGCTTCTCCAGGAAACCGAGCTTGTCGGAACCAGCCTGCTTCCACTTTGACGGCCCCCGCCGATCTTCCAGCAGGTGACGAGCAAGGAAGGCGATGCAGTAAATAGATTGTTCCTGGCCCATCTCCGTGGCGCGATCGACGAGCGCCTGCCAGTCCGATTGCTGCCAACCGGCAACCAGGCCGTCGATGTCGACCAGCCAGATCAACCGCTCGACGTTGTGCTTGAGGGCATGCAGGCTGAGGTACAGCACCTGGTCATAGCGGCCCAAGCACAGAGCGCCCTGGCCCTGGAAGCTGACCTCGCGGGTGTTGCCGAAGATCTCCTTTTGATCGCCGGTGAGAAGCAGCGTTCGCGATCGGATGCGATCCGCCCCAAGGAGGTGGGTATGCAGGTCGAGCGTCGTCAGACCCTTCCTGAAGGTATCCGGGTAAAGGGGATCCCGCTGATAGCCCGTGTGCAGCAGAATCTCCACGAGGCCGGGATAGTCTCCTTCGCGGACCCAGAGATCGACATCCGACATCGGCCTCGAGCCGAGGTCATGGTAGATCTGCTGCAGCAGGATGATCCCCTTCAGTAGTACCACCGGAATGCCCTGACGGGAGAGCGCGGCGAGGACCTTCCCGAGGTCGTGGATGCGCCGGAGGTTGAGCACGGCGGTTCGCCGATACAGCCCTTGCAGCGCCTCGGCCTGCCCGCGCTCGAGGGTATCGAGGAGCCCCGCTCGCCGCAGGTTCTTGTACAGAAGCCCGCCGAGCCGCTCGTCGATCGCCAGCCGGATCAATGCCTCCTTGTCTTCCACCTCCGCCATCAGCTCGCCGAGCCTCTGATGATCCTCGGAGCCATACCCCGACACCCTCGAGGAAGCAAGGATCCGTTGCGCCGCCGTCAGCATTCTCGCCTCGCTATCGACCAGCCACGGCTACACCGCCAGCCACTGCCGGGCCTGCCGTGTCGGGAGGGTCGGGCGACAGGAGCATCGCCCGGCCCGCATCTCTCATCGCCCTGCTCCCGCGAGAAGCGCGAAGGGCAGGGCGGGCTATCGGCTGTACTTGAGCGACAGCCTGCTGACCCGATTGAGGGCATCTCGCTTGCGGGTGAACCGGTGCGGAAATCGTTCGGCGATGCGCTCGGCGATAGCAGCCAGTGACGTCTGCCCGTCCATCAGCGACAGGATCATCTGGTCAATCTGTCCGTCGGTATCGAGCACGGGAAGGTGGCTCGCCTCTCGCTTGCCCATCTGCTCGAGCGTCAACGGCAGGCCGTAGAAGGTGGATTGATGGAACTCGGCCTTGACCTGCTCGGGATCGCCGCTCCCCAGGACGGTGCAATCCCATCGCCAGATGTAGTCCTCGTCGAGAAGATCGGCTTGGAGTGATACCGATAGTGTGTCGCCAGCTGCCAGGGTGATCGCCTCCGGCCAGGGGAAGAAGGCACTGCCATAGAGAAGCTCCGGCTCGCCGGGGGCGTTGGAGAAACTAACACCCTCGGCCAGCAGCGTCTCAAACCAGACGACGAGACCATGTGCGGTTCCCGTTCGCCTGGCCGTCCCCTGCAGTTGCCCCCGCAGGTCGGAGCTTTTCACGGTCGCATAATCCAGAGTAGCCCAGCGCTGTGGCTCGGTCAGCAATTGCTCGGGCTTCACCCGCGCCTTCCGCCAGGCGTGGGTGACAAAGCGCCGCGCCGCCCCCATATCGAGCCCGTAGCGGCCATCGTTCCAGGGGCCAGTGAGCTCGGCGTACAGCTCCGGTGCCTCCACCACGGCGGCCCAGAGCGCGTCGCACCGGGGAATCATGGTGCCCTCCGCGGCAAGCAGCCGCGCTCTGGCGTCAATGATCGAGGGAAGGTGCCTTCTGAACGGGGGCAACACGCCGCGCAGATCGGAGACCATGACGTCGGCCCTTTCGGGCAACGATACGCGGTGCGACAGATCCTGGATGAACTCGATCCTGTCGGCGAAGCCGTTGGCCGCGGCGATCTCGCGAGCCACCTGGATCACATCGCCCGGCTCGATCGCATAGACGCGGCGGGCGCCGAGCTGGCAGGCGAGGAAGGCCAGGATGCCGGTGCCGGTGCCGATATCCAGCACCACCGAATCCGGCTCGATCGCCTGTCGCAGGGCTTGCTCGTAGGCGCTCATTCTAACGGTATCGGCGATCATCTCGCCGTAGCCGCTAAGTCCGTAGCTGTCCACTTCAGTCATCCGTCAGGCTGCCCACTCGTGCGATTGTGTCTTGGCAGGCCGTTTTCCATGCCTTCAGCGCCGGCTAAGATGTAAACCCTCGAGAGCCGCGAAAGGAAACAAGCCGATGTCGGTGCACGACGCCCTGCGTTTCATCCAACAGGTGGGGGACGACGAGCTGCTCAAGGAGAAGCTCCGCGCCCTCGGCCCCGATGTCGATCTCGAAGAGATCGTCGAAGCCGGCGCCGAGGCCGGCTTCGAGTTTACCGCCGAGGAGCTACGCACCGCCTTCGTCAAGGACTGGTCCATGCGACGTTTCTACTACAGCGGCATCGTTGAATGATCGCGCCACGATGCGCAGCCCCCGACCTCCTTGCATCCGGCCCCACGGCACCCACAACCCGACCTGCCAGGGTTTGACCACGGCCCGCTAGCCGCCGGCTACA
>JBHHYG010000034.1:0-17011 GCA_046757445.1 Acidobacteriota bacterium | reverse complement strand
GCGCCCGCCCCCTTTCCCACGCCCTCGCGACGCAACCCGTTGAGAAATGCGGGCTTAGAAGTGGAAGTTGATGCCCACGGCGCCGCGAAAGCCGGCCAGGTCGATGGGGTCGAAGCCGACGAAAGCCAGTGCGAGCTCATCGTCGGCCCAGGCATAGCGGCCCTCCAGGGACATGCTGATGCGAGGCGAGATCGACACGTCGAGGCCCCCGAACAGGTGCACCGTGGGTGCAAACCCGTCGGTGGCGAACCGGTCGGTGAAGATCGATAGGTCCACAAAATCAACGAAATCGCCGAACTGCTCGTAGCGCCACCAGGTGAAGCCTCCGCCTGCCCCGATGTAGGGCACCAGGCGTGAGGGCACCCAAGTGAAATTGCCGATGGAGTGGCCGCGAGGAACCAAGTTAAGGCGCAAGCCAACCGTCAGTGGCGCCTGCTGAAGGCGGGTTTGTTGCACGATCGGCACCCCTAGCTCATCGACGAAATCACGAAACTCGGAGCGTGGCGAGGTGCTGCTGTACTCGACGCCGAAGACGACGTCGAGGCGCCGGTTGATGGTCCAGCCGAAGTCGACGCCAAAGGTCGGGGCATTGAAGTCGCTATCGTGCAAGGTCAAGTTTTCCTGGTTGAAATCGAAGATGTCGCTGTCGGCACGGGCCACGGTCCACCCGCCCCTGATACCCAACCAGGCCCGCGGCGGGGAGAAGCGAAATCCCTGAGGTCGCTGCCTACGACCCTGGTCCTCCTCGGGGCCGGTCGGCGGGGCGGCGGCGGTCGTTGTGGCCATGGCCAGCAGTGCGGCGCAGAACACTAGGCCGAGGGCATTGCGCATCGGGTTACCTCCATCGTCCCTGCGCCCGTGCCGGGGGGCGGTGGCAAGGCCGCGTTTACCCCTTACCTAGCAAAAGGCGTACCGTTCGGCTCGTGGTTCTGCCGCGGCGTGGGCCTGGGCCTTCTCGTTCTGCTCGCCCGTCGGCCGCCAGGCGCCGTTTGCGGCGCATCGCGCCCCGTGCTGTTCGCCCCCCGAGTGGGAAGGCCTGGGCAGGTGGAGGTAGAGAATGCGGCGGCTTCGCAGGCGAGCGAGTGACGGCCAACGGACGGATCTGTCGACTAGCGGACAGTCAGGGAGATGTTCCGTCGGAAAGTCATCGCTCGCAGCCGGTCTCTTCGATACCGGTGTGCGAGCACATTCGGTGAAAAGCCGGCGAGGGAGGTTGGGACAGGGCTTCGGATTGGCTCTTGGCGGTCTCAGCGTATTTGCGCAAACCCAGTGTTGGCGGGCCTTTCGGCGGATATGCGGGTTGACGCCAGCGGCTAGATCGGGTATCCTTATAATTGATCAAAGGTGGCGCATCAACTCACTTCACCCCATCACCGCCCGGGGGGAATTTTGGGCTATCACATCGGTGACAAGGTCGTTTACCCCAATCATGGCGTCGGCATCATCGAGGATATCCGCAGGCGCGATATCGCCGGCGCGGAGCAGGAATTCTATCACCTCCGCATTTTCTCCAATGGGACCACGGTGATGGTGCCCGTAGGCAACTCCCGCATCGTCGGTCTTCGCCAGCTCTTCGAAAAGAAGCGCATCAACCAGCTCTTCACGCATCTTCGCAGCAGCGAAATCGAGTGCTACTCGAACTGGAAGGGGCGCTATAAGGAAAATGCCGAGAAAATGCGTTCCGGTCACCTCTTCGACATGGCCGACGTGCTTAAGAATCTAGTCTATCTGTCGAAGCGCAAGACCCTCTCGTACCGCGAAAAGCAAATGTACGAGAAGGCCAAGTACCTGCTCGTCTCGGAGGTTGCCATCGTCGAGGACCAAACGGAGAGCAAGGTGCAGGCGCGGATCGAGAAAGCTCTCGAGACGGCGATCATCGCTCGATCAAAGGAGAAGAAGTCGGCCTAGCCCGCATATCTCAACGGCTTGCTGCTGCGGGCGCGGGAAGGGGCGCGTTCGCTGCGTTGCGCTTGCTCGGGCTCCTCGACGTATTGTCAAATACGCCTCCGGTGCCCTCCCGGCGCGCGCCTTGCGCCCGCGCCCCTTCCCACGCCCTCGCGACGCAACCCGTTGAGATATGCGGGCTAGCCTGGACAGGCTGCGGCGCAACGCCAGCGTTGTCGCTGGCTGCGGGGTGGGCCAGGGGCCGGCGTTGAACATCGGGGCGACCGCAATGGCCGCCCTTTTCATTACGATCGCTGCTGTGGCAAGGTAGGCGCCTCGGTGTAACGGCAGAGGGGGTGTTCCCCTCTTGATGCCATGAGTGGCGGAGCAGGTCGGCTGGCCGCCGGAGCGACACCAATGAAGTTGACCCTGCTGACAAAGATATTTATCGGCATGATCGTCGGCATCATCGTCGGCTTGGTGTTCGGCGACACGGCGGTCTACCTGAAACCGGTGGGTGATCTGTTCTTGCGATTGATCCGCCTGGTGGTGGTGCCGCTGGTTTTCGCTTCCTTGCTCGTGGGTACGGCTTCGCTGGGCGACCCGAAGAAGCTGGGGCGCATTGGCATGAAGACGGTGATCTTCTACCTGGGGACCACGGCGCTCGCCATCACCCTGGGCCTCGTGCTCGCCAACCTCATCCAGCCGGGGTCCAGCCTCGACCAAGCAACCAGCGACAAGCTGCTGGCGGACTTCCATAGCCAGATGGAAGGATCCATCAGCGTCTTGCAGTCGGCGCCCGACATCACGGATACGGTGTTGGGGGTGGTGCCCACCAACCCGGTCGAGTCCTTGTCCTCGGGCAACATGCTGCAGATCATCTTCTTCGCCATGCTCTTCGGCGTGGCCCTGACCTTGGTCCCGAACGAGCAGATGCGAACGAGCGTCGTGCGCTTTTTCGAAGGTATCAACGACGCCATGGTTCAGATCGTGCACATCGTCATGAGAATGGCCCCGTACGGCGTGCTGGCCTTGATCGCGGCGGTTGTCGGCAACTTCGGCGTGCAGGTCCTGGGCTCGTTGCTGATCTACTCGCTCTGTGTCCTCGCCGGCCTTGCTCTGCACATGAGCGTGATCTACTCAGGGGCCGTTTGGGTCTTCGCCGGTATGTCACCTTTGCGGTTTTTCCGCGGTGTCCGCCCGGCCCAGCTGATCGCCTTCTCGACCTCCTCGAGCACTGCAACCCTGCCGGTCACCATGGAATGCGCGGAGAAGAACCTCGGCGTTTCGGAGCAGATATCTTCCTTCGTGCTGCCACTGGGATCGACGGTCAACATGGACGGTACGGCGCTGTATCAGGGTGTGGCGGCGGTGTTCATCGCCCAGGTCTACGGGCTCCAGCTGCATCTCGTCCAACAGCTCACCATCGTTCTGATGGCGACCCTGGCCTCGATCGGCGCCGCCGGTGTGCCGGGCGTCGGCATTATCACCCTGGCCATGGTTCTCGAGCAGCTCGGCCTGCCGCTGGAGGGGATTGCCCTCATCCTCGGCGTCGATCGCATTCTCGACATGGCCCGGACGGCCGTCAACGTCACCGGTGACTCCGCTGTTGCGGTGGTCGTCGCCGCCAGTGAGGGGCACCTGTCCCTGGCACCCCTGCCCGTCGCGTCCGAGGAACTGGCCTCCTGACGGAATCGCGGGAGAACGGGTCGAATCAGCCGGCCGGAGCCACGACCGAGACCACGCTGTCGCGCGATCTCGGCCTGTTACAGGTCACCATGATCGGTGTTGGCGCCATGATCGGTGCCGGCATCTTCGTGCTCACCGGCATCGCGGCGGCAGAGGCCGGGCCTGCACTGGTGCTGGTTTTTCTGCTCAACGGCCTGGTGACGACGCTGACCGCCCTCTCCTATGCGGAGCTGGGCTCGTGTTTTCCCGAGGCCGGCGGCGGCTATCTTTGGGTCAAGGAGGCGCTACCGCAGCCGAGCGGGTTTCTTTCGGGCTGGATGTCCTGGTTCGCCCATGCCGTGGCCTGCAGCCTCTATGCCATCGCCTTCGGCGCCTTTGCCACCGAGATTCTGCACATGGCCGGACTCTCGTTCGAGCAGCTGGCTCGCTTGCCACTGGCGTCCGCCGCTCCCGAGGATGCCGCCAGCAAGTACATGGCGGTGCTGGTGGCAGGGTTGTTCACCTACATCAACTACCGTGGCGCCGAGGAGACCGGCATCGCCGAGACAGCGGTGACCGTCTTGAAAATGATCGTCATCGGCTTGTTCCTCGGCTTCGGGCTGTGGGCAATCTTTGCGGGGGCCGAAAAAGCGGAGTGGTCCCGACATTTCACTCCCTTCCTGGCCAACGGCTGGACGGGGGTCGTCACCGCTATGGGGCTCACCTTCATCGCCTTCGAGGGATACGAGATCATCGCCCAATGTGGCGAGGAGGTGAAAGACCCGAAGCGCAACATCCCCCGCTCGATCTTGCTGTCCTTGGCCATCGTCGTACCGGTCTACATGCTGGTTGCATTTGTTGCCCTCGGCGCTGTCCGTGCAGAGAGCATGCCCGCCTGGCAGGTGCTCGGGATCAAAGGAGAGCTGGCGATGGTCGAGGTGGCCGAGCAGTTCATGCCCTACGGCAAGCTGATTTTCCTCATCGGTGGGCTCTTTTCCACTATGAGCGCTCTCAACGCCACCATCTACTCTTCCGCTCGCGTCTCCTTCGCCATGGGCCGCGATCACAACCTGCCCCACATCCTGGGGCGCATCCATCCGAAACGCCGCACTCCGCACTGGGCAACCGTCATCTCCGGCGCCTTCATCATCATCATGGCGGTGTCGCTGCCGATCGAGGACATCGCCTCGGCCGCCGACGTGATGTTCTTGCTGCTGTTCCTGCTGGTCAATCTGGCGGTGATCAACCTGCGGCGACACCGGCCGGAGCTCGACCGTGGTTTCACGGTGCCGCTATCGCCCCTGTTACCACTCGTGGCGGTTGTCACCAACCTGGTCCTGGCAGGCTTCCTTTTCTTCTACAGCCCCAAGGGCGCCCTGGTATGCGGCGGTTATATTTTGGCGGGTGTGGTGATCCACTATGCCTATGCCTCGGGCAAGGAGCGACAGGCCCGGGCGACCCCCGTTCTCTTCCAGCAGGTGCCGATCTCGCCCGCGGAGGAGTACCGGGTGCTTCTTCCTATCGCCAACCCGAGAACGGCGGCGAAGCTGTCTCGGTTCGCGGCGCAGGCGGCCAAGGGACGGCAGGGCGATCTGGTTCTTCTCCACGTCATCCAGGTGCCGGCGCAGCTGCCGCCGGCCGCCGGGCGCCGGTTTCTCGAGCAGGCCGTCGGGTTGCTGGAGAAGGCGAGCGGGAGCGTCGAGGATGCCGAGGTGCCGCTGCACACCATCATCCGCATCGGCCACAATGTCGCACGGGGCGTCATCGAGACAGCTGAAGACAAGGGGGCCGATTTGGTGATTCTCGGTTGGGAAGGGCGCGTACGCCGTCGGGATCGGATTTTCGGCACCGTGCTCGACGAAGTGGTGATGAATGCCACCTCCGATGTCGCCTTGGTGCGGCGCGCTCCGACGGGACCGGTGAACAAGGTGCTCGTCCCCATCGCCGCTACCGAGCCGGCGCTGCTGTCGTTGCGCCTGGCTGGAACTCTACGGCGTCCCCGCGGCCAACCGGTGAGCGTGCTTCATGTCGTGCGTCCGGGCGCTGAGGAACAAGCCCGCCGGCGAATCGAGGAGGAGCTCGAGGCGGCCGAGGGCATCGATGCGTCTGGCTTCCAGGTGTTGGTCAAGCCCCTGCCAAAGCGGCGACGGCTCGATCGCGCCATTCTCGACGAGGCGCAAGGCTACGACCTGCTGATCATGGGTGCACCCGTCGAAGGATTGCTGCAGCGGGCGATGTTCGGCGATATCCCGGAGAGCGTGGCGAGGCAGGTAGAGATCCCGGTTATCCTCACCAAACGCTACTCCGGGGCCGTGAAGTCCTGGTTCCAGAAGTTGTTCGGAAGCCGCAAGGCCGTCCTCGACTGAAACTGTGAAATCGCTGCTCGCTCCCGGCCGACGCCCTCAAGCGCAGCGCAGCGAACGCGCCCTTTCCCGCGCCCGCAGGAGCAATCCGGTGAGAAATGCGGGCTAGGCGCGGTGTCGCGACCTGTCGGAGAGAGCCGGTGGGGGAGATGATGCTTGATCAGAGCTTTCTGAGGGCAGTTGCGGTGGCCTCCACCGTCGCCTTGACATCTGCTTCGGTGTGGGCGAGCGATACGAACCACGACTCGAACTGGGAGGGGGGCAGGTAGATGCCGGCGTCCAGCATGCGGGCGTGGAAGCGGGCAAACGCTTCCGTGTCGCAGGAGAGCGCATCGTCGTAACAACGCACCGGCCCAGGGTGAAAGAAGAAGGTCAGCATGGAGCCGACCCGCTGGACACAAGCGGAAACGTGCGCGCCGGCGATGGCCTTTCTCATCCCCTCCTCCAGTCCGGCGGATACGGACTCGAGCTTGTCGTAGCAACCGGGCTGCTTCAGCAGATCGAGCTGCTCGATGCCGGCCGCCATCGCCAACGGGTTGCCGCTGAGTGTGCCCGCCTGGTAGACAGGTCCTTCCGGGGACATCTGGTTCAGTAGCTCAGCACAACCGCCATAAGCTCCCACCGGTAAGCCACCACCGATGACCTTGCCCAAGCAAGTCAGGTCGGCGGCAACGCCGTAGCGCTCTTGGGCACCGCCGAAGGCAACCCGGAAGCCGGTGATGATCTCGTCCAGCACCAGCAGTGTTCCATGTTGTCGGCACAGCTTTTTCACTCCCTCGAGATATTCCGGCAACGGTGGCACCACGCCCATGTTGCCCGCCACCGGCTCCAAGATGACAGCGGCAACCTTTTCGGCGTGGGCCTCGAGGACGGCGCGCACGGCCTCCAGGTCGTTGAACGGTACCAACAGGGTCTGCGCAGCTGTTGCCTTCGGTACCCCGGCACTCGAGGGCTGGCCGAAGGTGGTGGCACCGGAGCCCGCCGCTACCAAGAGAGAATCGACATGACCGTGATAGCAGCCGGCCATCTTGACGATCAGATCTCGGCCAGAGGCGGCCCGCGCAAGCCGCAGGGCGCTGGTTACCGCCTCGGTGCCAGAATTGACCAGGCGCACTTTGTCGACGCTGGTGAACGCCTCGCAGAGGCGCTGCGCCAGCTTCGTTTCCAAATGAGTGGGGGCGCCGAAGGAAGTTCCAACGATGGCCGCGTTGCTGATCGCCCTGACCACCCGTGGGTGGGCGTGACCGAGGATCAGCGGCCCCCAGGAACAGACGTAGTCGAGGTACGTGTTGCCGTCGACGTCGGTGAGGTGGGCACCCGATCCCTGTGCCATGAAGACAGGCTCTCCGCCGACGGCGCCGAACGCCCGGACCGGGCTGTTCACACCGCCGGGTAAATAGCGCTGCGCCTCGGCGAAATACTCCCTCGATCGCTCACGCTTCATGGAATTGCCTGGCAGCTTCCACGGCCCAGTAGGTAAGGATGAGATCCGCTCCAGCGCGGCGGATCGAGGTTAGCGATTCCATCATTGCGGCCGGAGCGTCGAGCCAGCCGCGCTGGGCCGCGGCCATCACCATCGAGTATTCGCCCGAAACCTGGTAGGCGGCGACCGGGTGCTGGAAACTCTCTCGCACGGCACGGACGACATCAAGGTAGGGAAGCGCCGGCTTGACCATGACGATGTCGGCACCCTCTTCGATGTCCATGGCGACTTCCTTGAGGGCTTCACGAGCATTGGGCGGATCCATCTGGTGTGAGCGGCGATCGCCAAATCTGGGGGCGGAGTCAGCTGCCTGGCGAAAGGGACCGTAGAAGGCCGAGCAGTACTTGGCGGCGTAGGAGAGAATTGCTACCTCGTCGTAACCTTCCTGATCCAGGCGCTGCCGGATGGCGCCAACGCGACCGTCCATCATGTCAGACGGGGCTACCATATCAGCACCGGCGGCGGCATGGCTGGCGGCCGTTTTGGCGAGAAGCTCTAGGGTGGGGTCGTTGAGGATGCGATCGCCTTCTACCAGCCCGCAGTGGCCGTGATCGGTGTACTCACAGAGGCAGACATCTGTGATCACCACGGTGTCGGGATCCGCATCCTTCAGTGCTCGCACCGCACGTTGGACGATGCCATCGGGGTCGTAGGCTTCGCTGCCCTGGGCATCCTTCGCTGCGGGGATTCCGAAGAGGATGACCGCCGGCACGCCCACGGCCCTGGCCGCGGCGACTTCCTCGAGGAGGAGATCGACGCTCAGCTGGGCGATCCCCGGCATGGCCTCGATCGGTCGCCTTTCGCCCGTTCCAGATCGAACGAAACAAGGGTAGACCAAATGGGCGGGGGTGAGCTCCGTCTCGCGCACAAGAGCACGAATCGCCGCTCTGCGTCGCAGGCGCCGCGGTCGCTGTCTAGGAAAACCGCTCATGGACCATGATTATAGCTACTTTGACTCACGCATGGGCCACGCCTACCATGTCGGCTGGCCCGCAATCCGGAGCCGCAGGGGTGTATGATGAGACTTGCTCCGGACCCACCTTGAGGGCTTCCGGTTTTTTCCGGCGGTGTAGCTCAGAGGTAGAGCAGGCGGCTCATATCCGCCGCGTCCGGGGTTCGAATCCCTGCACCGCCACTTCCTGCCCGGGCATGGCCCCGGGTCTTCACAACAGCTCCAAACTCTTCACCCCGTCATGCACCGAACAGGCGTCCCCGAGCCCGCTGACGATCGCCTCCTCGGAGCGATCCTGGCTGACATCGAGCGGCTCGACCTTTTCCATGGCATTCGATCCTTGTTGGTCGGTTGCAGCGGTGGCGGTGACTCTACCGTGCTGCTCGATCTGCTGCACCGTGTCGCCCCCGGCCATTCCATCAAGCTGGCCGTTGGCCATCTGAACCATGGCTGGCGTGGGGCAACGGCGGATGCTGATGCCGAGCATGTGCGGGCGCTGGCGGCCAGCAGGGGCCTACACTGTATCGTCGAAAAGGTCGAGGTTTCGCGCCATGGCGGCTCTCTGGAGGCTGCAGCTCGCCGGGCCCGACTGGCCTTTTTCCTGCGGGCCATGGCTGCCTGGCCGGCCGACGCCGTAGCCCTGGGTCACAGCGCCGACGATCAGGCCGAGACCGTATTGCTGAACCTGGCCCGCGGGTCAGGATTGCGCGGCCTTGGGGGAATGCGGCCGCGTGTCCGGCTAGGGAAGCTGCTCATCCTACGTCCTCTGCTCTCGTGCCGGCGCTCCGATCTTCGGGGCTACGCCCTCGACCGAGGACTTCAATGGCGAGAGGATTCATCGAACACTGACACTTCTTTTGCCCGTAACCGGGTGCGTCTGCGACTGATGCCGGAGTTCGAAGCCGTACATCCAGGCGCTGTCGACAACACGGTTCGCGCCGCCACGCTTCTTCGGGAAGAGGAGGCTTGGATCTCGGGCTTGGTCGATGAGAGCTTCGCGCAGCTCCGCCAGCCCGAGCAATACCCTGGCGGGGAGTCACTGGATCTCGAGCGGCTGGGCCAGCTTCCGCGAGCCCTGCAACGGCGACTGCTGCGGCGAGCGCTGGGAGCGGTACGGGGGCACCAGCACGGCATCACCAAGGCCCATATTGACGCTGTCTTGAAGGGATTGGTGGCCGGAGGCGAGGTTGCCCGTGACCTCCCTGGGGTGCGGCTGCGGCGCCATGCTGGACGCTTGCGCTTGCTTCCCTTGGTAGGCCGTCAGCTAGGCGATTTCGGCTAATCGCACGCACCAGCAGCGGATGTCGCTAGCCCCCAGATCGGTTGGTAGTGTATTCTTTGAAATCATGAGTTCTACGCTGAAAGCGCTCAGTCTGTGGCTGGTGGTCATCGTCATCGCCATCGTGGTGTGGAATGTCTTCAATGCCGGCGCCGCGACCAAGGAAGAGATCATCTTCTCCCAGTTCATGAGCTTTGTGGAGGATGGTCAGATAGCTCAAGTGACCATCTCCAACCCGGGTAACAAGATCGAAGGCCAGTACAAAGATGGGCGCCAGTTCTCGACCGTCGCCCCCAACTACGACGGCCTGGTCGAGGAGCTGCGGAAGTCTGGCGTCGCGATCAAGGCTGAGTCCCAGGATCAGAGTCCCTATCTTGCCTCGCTTATCTCCTGGGTACCGATGCTCATCCTCATCGCCGTGTGGATCTTCTTCATGAGGCAAATGCAGAGTGGCGGAAACCGCGCACTGGCCTTCGGAAAAAGTCGCGCACGGCTGAGCTCGAACCAGGAGAAGAAGGTCACCTTCAAGGACGTGGCTGGCATCGACGAGGCCAAGGAAGAAGTGCAGGAGATCATCGAGTTTCTCAAGGAGCCGCAGCGCTTTCAGCGTCTCGGTGGACGCATCCCCAAGGGAGTGCTCCTTGTCGGACCCCCGGGAACCGGTAAGACGCTCCTGGCCCGGGCTATCGCAGGTGAGGCGAGCGTACCGTTTTTCTCAATCTCAGGTTCCGACTTCGTCGAAATGTTCGTTGGCGTGGGTGCTTCTCGCGTGCGTGATCTGTTCGAGCAAGGAAAGAAGAATGCGCCCTGCATCATCTTCATTGACGAGATTGATGCGGTAGGGCGTCACCGTGGTGCCGGCTTGGGTGGTGGCCACGACGAGCGCGAGCAGACCTTGAACCAACTGCTAGTGGAAATGGATGGCTTCGGCAGCAATGAGGGGGTCATTCTGATGGCCGCCACCAACCGGCCGGACGTGCTCGACCCAGCGTTATTGCGTCCGGGCCGCTTCGACCGTCGCATCATCGTCGACAGGCCAGATATCCGGGGTCGCTTGGGCATTTTGCGAGTCCACACACGCGGTACACCATTGCTCGAGGATGTGGAACTACAGCGCGTCGCTCGAAGTACCCCCGGCTTCTCCGGCGCGGACCTCGAGAGCTTGGTCAATGAGGCGGCGTTGCTGGCTGCCCGGCGCGCTCACAAGAAAGTGCAAATGGTGGATTTCGAGGACGCCAAAGACAAGGTGATGATGGGGGCGGAGCGAAGGAGTCTGATTATTTCGGACGAGGAGAAAAAGATCACCGCTTACCACGAGGCAGGTCATGCACTGATGGCCCATTTGATGCCAAACGCGGATCCCATTCACAAAGTCACGATCATTCCTCGAGGAAGAGCTCTCGGCGTAACCCAGCAGATACCGCTCGATGATCGACGCAACTACCCCAAGTCCTATCTGGATGCGCAGATCTCCGTGCTTCTAGGCGGCCGTGTCGCCGAGCAGTTGGTGTTGCACGAGATGACTACCGGTGCCGGCAACGACCTCGATCGCGTCACTGATCTGGCCCGGAGCATGGTTACCAAATGGGGCATGAGCGAACGTCTCGGTCCGCTTACTTTTGGCAGCAAGAACGAGGAAATCTTTCTGGGACGCGACTTCCTGCAGCACAAGGAATATTCCGAGGGCACTGCCGAACAGATCGATGAGGAGATCAAGAGAATCGTCGCGCAGGCGCATGAAAAGGCGAAGACCTTGCTCACCGAGAAGTTGGATGCCCTACATGCCATCGCCGAGGCGTTGCTCACCAGAGAGGTCCTCGACGGCGAGGAGATCAAGCTGCTGGTCGAGGGTGGTGAGCTACCGGAGATCAAGTCAGACCTGGACGAATCCCGAGACGGCGCCCCGAAGGGTGCGCAGGTAGAGGCTGACGCCGCATCCTCCCGGGGCGAGCACGCCGCTCGTCTACCCAGCTTGGACGAGGGCCAGCCCGTAGAGGGATAGGCGAGAAGATGTCGGAGGCCCGGGCTCAGGATGCCTGCCCGGTTCCATCAGCGATCGTTGAGAAGCTGTTTCCCCACAACGCGCACGTCATCGGCGGCTTCGATCCACTTCCCCTTCGACTTCCAGCCTGTAGCCCCGCGTTCCACCAGGTAGCTGCTTCGCACGGCGCTTACGCGGTGCGCCTCGAAGGTGTGTCGGAAGAGACTGCCGAGCCATTCTTGCGAGCGCTCGGGAGGGTCGGGGGTGTTGCCCACACCACTCCCAGGGCTGGTGAGGTGGATATCCTCCTTTTCGCCACCCAGCCGCAGGTAGAGGCTCTACGATCCCAGCTGCTTGCTAGCACCTCCGAGCTGTCGCGACTCGCCGAGGAGGTGGTGACCACCTTGAGTGCTTACCAGCGCACGCGCTTCACCCTCTGCTGCGGCGAGCGAAAGCTGGAAATCGGTCCGCGACCGCTGATCATGGGGATCCTCAACTGCACGCCGGACTCCTTCTACTGTGGTAGTCGGGCATTCGATGAGGAAGCTGTGTTGCGAGGCCGGTCGATGGTCGAGGCCGGAGCCGACCTGCTCGACGTGGGAGGCGAATCCACACGTCCGGGAAGTACGGCGGTGACGGTGGCAGAGGAGATCGATCGTGTGGTGCCGGTGATCGAGCAGCTGGCCGCCAGGCTGGCCGTGCCGATCTCGATTGATACGAGCAAGGCCCGGGTTGCCGAGGCGGCGCTGGCGGCCGGAGCGACCATGGTCAACGACATCAGCGGGCTGGCCTGCGATCCTCACCTTGCCGAAGTGATCGCTGCGGCCGGGGTACCCGTAGTGCTGATGCACATGAGGGGTTCGCCGGCAACAATGTACGAAGCGGCTCGCTACCGGGACCTGATAGGGGATATCGTGAGGGAGCTACGGCAGGCGTTACTGAGGGCACAGCAAGCTGGTATCGATCCCGAGGTCACGTTGGTGGACCCGGGAATCGGCTTCGCCAAGACGCCGCAGCAGAGCTTCATCTTGCTGCGGCACCTGGCGGCGCTGCGTTCCCTGGGGCGTCCGATGGTTATCGGACCATCGCGGAAATCGTTCATCGGTGCGGTCCTCGACCTGCCTGTTGAAGATAGGATGGAAGGAACGGCGGCTGCGGTGGCGGTGGGAGTGCTGGCGGGTGCCCACATCCTACGGGTGCACGACGTCGAGGCCATGCGGCGGACGGCAGACGTGGCCGCAGCGATCCGGAGCGAAGGAGTCGGATGGATATCCTGAGCCAATTCGGGTGGACGGATTTCATCGACGTGCTAATCGTGGCGTACGTCTTCTACCGCATCTTGCTGCTCATCCGCCGCACCCGGGCGGTACGAATGGCGGTGGGAATGATCTTTCTGGCCGTATTTTTCTACATCGCCCGCCGGGTGGGCCTGACCACAGTGGATTGGCTGTTGACGAACGTCTTCACCTATATCGTCTTCGCCATCATCGTCTTGTTTCAGAACGAGATCCGACGGGCATTGACGACCTTGGGCCGCACGCCCTTCTTTCGCAGCCTGACGCGCCACCATCGAGATCCGACAGACGACATTGTCACTGCTGCGACGGCGCTGGCCGCGAAGCGGCGCGGCGCCATCGTGGTGTTTCAAAGAGAGATGGGGCTCAACAATTACATCGAAGGTGGAATCAGGCTGGACGCGGCCGTTTCCTACGATCTTCTGATGTCGGTCTTCAATCCGGATTCGCCGCTCCATGACGGAGCGGTGATCATCCGGGAGGGCCGCATCGCGGCCGCCAGCTGCTTCCTTCCCCTGACGCTGAACCCTCGGTTGTCGCGGGAGCTCGGGTCGCGTCACAGGGCCGCGATCGGCATCAGCGAAGAGACCGACGCCGTGGCCGTTGTCGTCTCGGAGGAAACTGGAACCATCTCCGTTGTCGTCGACGGCCGTATCACCCGGAAGCTCGACGCTGCCACCCTGACGCGTGAGCTTCAGCGCCTCTTGCCCACCGATGGATCGACGCCAGACGGCATCGCCGTCGAGAGCGCCTCTGAAAAAGGGTTGAGTGGCGAGGAGGCTGCAGCGGGAGTCGGCAAATGAAGTGGAAGGATCTTCTGCGAGCAATCGAGCCGTCTCCCGGAGAGAACTTCAACCTCAAGGTGGTAGCCCTGGGGCTGGCCCTGCTTCTGTGGGTGGCGGTCAACGGCGAGGAGTCGGTGCCGATTATCCAGAGCGCGCCGGTGGAGTTAGTCAACCTCCCTCCTGGCCTGGCACTGGCTGATGAGTATCGGGAGTCCGTTGATGTTCGCATTCGTGGGTCGGCTCGTAGGATCCGGGATCTGACCCCGGGTGTTGTCCGCGTGCGCCTGGATCTCTCCAATGCTCATGCGGGTGAGAACACCATGGTCCTTTCCGACGAGTTTATCGCCGTGCCCTTGGGGCTCGAGGTGACGCGTGTCAATCCGGCGGAGATTCACTTGCTCCTGGAGGAGCGAGTTGAGGCTACGGTTCCCATCCTCTCAGTCATAGAGGGTGAGCCGGCAGCCGGCTATGAGGTTGTGGCAAAGCGGCTACAGCCCTCGGTAGCGCTGGTAAACGGGCCCCGCTCACGCGTTGCGCACCTCGACCGCTTGCGCACGCAGACGGTCGACGTCACCGGACTCAAGCAGTCGTTTTCCCAAAGGGTAGCGATACGCAGCGAGGATCCCTTCGTCGAGCTGGCAGAGGAGCGAGAGGTACAGCTCACCATCGAGATTCGGGAGGCTGCCGTCACCGTGCAATACGATGGCGTAGAGGTAATTGTGATCAACTCGCCCTATCGAGTTGATATCAATCCACGACAGATCGGTGTAATCGTCAGCGGGCCGCCCTCGGTTCTCGAAGATTTCGACAAGCAGCACCTGCGCGCGGCCATCGATGCCGAGGGCCTTGAGCCGCGGCGAGAGGATTACCTGATCGAGCCCGTAGTCAACTTCGAGCCGGCTAGCCTCGCCGATGTGCTCGAGGTGATCGCGATCACACCGCAGCGACGGCTCAATGTGCACGTTTATCCTTCGGAGCGACGCCGATGACGGATTCCACTCTACAGAAGGCCCGTCTGTTCGGCACCGATGGTGTACGCGGAATGGCAAACATCGAGCCGATGACGGTATCTACTTGCGTTCGGCTCGGCCGGTCCGCCGCCTATGTCTTCAAGGACGGTACTCATCGCCATCGCATTCTCATCGGCAAGGATACGCGGCTCTCCGGCTACATGCTGGAGAATGCCCTGGTTGCAGGTATCTGCTCCATGGGCGTGGACGTATTGCTGGTGGGCCCCCTGCCCACCCCGGGGATAGCCTATGTCACCCGTAGCCTTCGCGCGGACGCCGGCATCGTCATCTCGGCATCCCACAACCCCTACCAGGACAACGGCATCAAGTTTTTCTCCCGGGATGGCTTCAAGCTGCCAGACCGCCGTGAACACGAGATCGAGGAACTGACCTTCACCGGTCGAATCGATGATATTCGCCCGCGAGCTGACGAGGTCGGCAAGGCTACCCGCATCGATGACTCCACTGGTCGCTACGTAGAGTTCGTCAAGGGATCGTTCCCACGAGGCCCGACGCTGGAGGGTAGCAAGATCGTCGTCGATTGCGCCCACGGTGCCGGCTACAAGGTC
This sequence comes from Acidobacteriota bacterium, assembly GCA_046757445.1. GTDB lineage: Bacteria > Acidobacteriota > UBA890 > UBA890 > UBA890 > JBHHYG01. Next base: position 1,742 of record JBHHYG010000034.1, on the reverse strand, counting down.
GGCCCCTGGGTATTCCAGGAGCTGGGCGCGGATGTCGTTGCCGTCGGTGCCGAGCCGGACGGCACCAATATCAACGAAGGCTGCGGTTCGTTACATCCGGAGGCTGCAGCACGAGAGGTTCGAGAGACAGAGGCTGATCTCGGTGTTTGTCTCGACGGAGACGCCGACCGTTGCTTGCTGATCGATGAGAAGGGCAACCTGGTGGATGGTGATAGGGTGTTGGCGATTTGTGGGAGGGTTTGGAAGCAGAAGGGAAAGCTGCCTTCCGACACCGTCGTCGCAACGGTGATGAGCAACCTGGGGCTGGATCGCTCGCTCGAAGCGGCCGGTGTGCGGGTGGAGCGTACGAAGGTAGGCGACCGCTATATTGTCGCGAAGATGAGAGAAGGAGGCTACACGCTCGGCGGCGAGCAGTCGGGCCACACGGTCTTTCTGGAGCACAGCACCACCGGCGACGGATTGATTACGGCCCTGCAAATCCTCTCGGTCATCGTCGAGACCGGTCGCCCGCTGTCCGAGCTCGCGACATGGATGACGCCGTTACCTCAGGTGTTGGAAAACGTCGAGATCGTGGATCGAAAACCCGTTGCCGAGCTCGAGGATGTCCAGAAGGCGATCCGCTCAGCGGAGGCTTCGCTGGCGGGAATGGGTCGAGTTCTGGTCAGATATTCGGGGACACAGCCGCTCGCACGGGTCATGGTGGAAGGAGAAGACGAGGAGCACATACGGGGCCTGGCGGGGGAGATCTCTGAGGCCTTACGGCGATCGGTAGGCACCATCTAGGTAGGAACCTGTGGGTGCAAGTCCCAGCCCCACTGTCGGCAGTCACTCTGTCTGGACCGACCCTCGAGGGGAGAACTGAGTCATGGCGGAACCCATATTCCTTGGCGTCAACATCGATCACATCGCCACCTTGCGGCAGGCTCGCCGCGCGCCGGAGCCAGACCCGGTGCAGGCGGCCGCGCTGGCCGAGCTCGGCGGTGCTGACGGCATTACGGTTCATATTCGTAGCGACCGGCGACATATCAATGAGCGAGACCTGGAGCTGCTGGCCGCAACGGTGAAGACGCATCTGAATGTGGAGATGGCAGCGACTGAAGAGATGCTCGATGTCGCCAGGCGCTACGGCCCCGACAACGTCACGTTGGTACCGGAGCGTGCGGAGGAAATCACCACCGAGGGAGGGCTCGACGTCGCCGGCGATCCCCGACGTCTGGATGAGCACATCAGAGCATTGAAGGAGGCGGGGATGACGGTGGCGATTTTCCTGGATCCCGATCGGAAACAGGTGGAAGCTGCCGCTGACCTGAATGTGGATCAGATCGAGATCAATACGTCCAGCTATGCCGAAAGCAGCGAGACGCGCCGCGCCGAGCCAATCGAGAAACAGCGGCAGGTCGTCGCCGAAATGGCCAAGCTGGCGGCCGGGGCAGGCCTTCGCGTCGCCGCCGGTCACGGGCTGACCTATCGTAACGTCGGAGAGATCGTGGCCATTCCCGAGATCGTGGAGCTCAACATCGGTCACAACATCGTTGCCCGTGCCGCCTTGGTGGGCCTGGAGCGCGCGGTTCGTGAAATGAAGGCATTGCTGACGCGTCGATAGCCGGATGAGCAATGTGGGCTAGCTTTGTACATGGCCGCAGAGCGCGGTAGAATCTGTCGATCGATTGGGCGGTTAGCTCAGCTGGGAGAGCGCCTGCCTTACAAGCAGGAGGCCACTGGTTCGAGTCCGGTACCGCCCA
>JBHHYG010000033.1:0-17166 GCA_046757445.1 Acidobacteriota bacterium | reverse complement strand
CCGCACCCTTTCCCACGCCCTCGCGACGCAACCCGTTGAGAAATGCGGGCTAGCCACTACCGGTCGGCGCGCTGACCACCTTCATCGACCATGCTAGGCTCGCCAGCATGATAACCCGTCAGTCGGCCTGGCTGGTCTTGGAGGACGGCACCGCCTACCCCGGGCGAGGATTCGGCACGCTACGGCAAGCGGCCGGTGAGGTCGTCTTTCATACCGGCATGACCGGCTACCAGGAGATTCTCACCGACCCTTCCTATCGACGCCAGATCGTCGCCATGACGGCGCCGCAGATCGGCAACTACGGCGTCCACGACGGCGACGCGGAGAGCGCCGGGGTACACGCACAGGGGCTGGTGGTGCGAGAGCTGACGTCGCGGCCGAGCAACTGGCGCTCACAGGGATCTCTGGAGGACTACCTCGGCGCTGCCGGCGTGCCCGGCATCGAAGGAGTGGACTGCAGGGATCTCACCAGGAGGCTGCGCGAGAAGGGCGCGCTGCGGGGGATGATCGTTCATGGCGAAGTGGATCTTGCCGAGGCGGTCACCAGCGCCAGGGGATTACCCTCGATGGTTGGCCGCGATCTCGTGCGAGAGGTCACGTGCCCACGGCCCTACCTGTGGGAAGGCACTCCCGGCGCCCAGTCGGAGGATCAGACCTGGCTCGGTAACGAGCTCCCGGGCGAGCCATGGTCGGTCGTCGTCTACGACTTCGGCGTCAAGTGGAACATCCTGCGATCGCTCCGAGCGCGCGGATGCAAGGTCACCGTGGTGCCGGCCACCACCCCTGCGGAAGAGGTTCTGGAAAGGCGGCCCGACGGTGTGGTGCTGTCGAACGGACCGGGTGATCCGGCGGCAGTGACCTGCGGCGTCGACGCGGCCCGAGCCCTCGCCTGCAAGCTGCCGGTGTTGGGCATCTGCCTCGGCCACCAGCTACTGGGGCTGGCTGCCGGCGGTCGTACCTTCAAGCTCAAGTTCGGCCATCACGGCGCCAATCACCCGGTTCGAGTCCTCTCCACCGGCAACGTCGAGATCACCTCCCAGAACCACGGCTTCGCGGTGGATGCCGAGAGCCTGCGCAAGAGCGGCTATGTTCCCACCCGCCTAAACCTGAACGACGGCACCCTTGAAGGATTCCGTCACCGCGAGCTGCCGGTGCTGGCGGTGCAGTACCACCCCGAGGCGGCGCCCGGGCCCCATGACGCGGCACCGCTCTTCGACCGCTTCATCGATCTCATGCGCGGCACCCCTGCCGCCGAGGCAGGCTAGCCCGCATTTCTCAACGGGTCGTGAAGCGAGCGGGCGCAAGGGCCACGAGGACAAGGCGCGCGCCGGTTCGAGGGCGCAGGCGTACTCGTGCAGTACGTCGAGCCCTCGGGGCAAGCGCAACACAGTCATCGCGGCTCTTGCGCTCGCGCAGCCGCGAGCCGTTGAGAAATGCGGGCTAGGGCTCGAGGAGGATGCCGCGCTCCTGCGCCTCGGCGATATCGGCAACAACCGTGAGCGCGGCGATGTCGGCAAGGGCAGTGCCGACGCTCTTGAAGAGGGTGAGCTGCTCCGAGCTCGTGCGCCCCGGTAGTCGGCCGCTGACCAGCGCCGGGAGATCACCGACGACGCTATCTTTCCCGCTCGGGATCAGTCCCTCCTCGGCGGCCAGGATCAGCTCCCCGGCCTCCACCAATGCACCCTCGAGGTCGTCCACGTAACAGTCGCAAGCGGCCACCGTCGGCCCGTCCAGCTCACGACCACCAGGCGAGAAGTTTCCCACTGCGTTGATGTGAGTGCCCGGCTGGATGAACTGTCGCGAGATCACCGGCTGCAGCGAGGAGGTGGCCGTGATCAGGATCTCCACCTCAGCGGCCACGGAATCCGCACTCCGCACGAGCTCCGCTCGCCATGGCAGAGCGTCGACGAACTCCTCGGCACGCTGCAAGGTACGGTTGGTGACAACGACGCGCTCGATGTCGCGGACCGCCGCCACGCCGGCGATGAGGTCGAAAGCCAGGGCGCCGGTGCCGATGATGCCGACGACGCGGGCATCGGTTGGCGCCAGGTACCGGGTTGCCAGGCCCACCATCGCCCCCGTCCTGATGGTGGTGAGCGCGGCGGCATCGGCTATCAGCCGCGGCGAACCGCTGGCGGTATCGAACAGAACGGCCAGGCCCTGTACGCCGGGGCGGCCGCCTTCCAGGTTGTCGGGCACATAGGTGATGATCTTGGCCGCTGCTCCGTGCCGGCATGCCCAGGTACTCGGCATGGCCAGAAACAAGCAATCGGCGGCGTCCTCCCCGCGGTGAATTACTTGTAGCGTGCGCGGGGGTGCACAGGCTGCGTTCGAGGCGGCATCCTTCATTACCGCCTCGATCGCCTCGATGGCCGCGCCTATGGTCAGGACTTGCCTGACGTCGGCGGCGCTCAGATAGCGGCAGCTCACGAGCCCGTCGTTCCCTTCAATGCAGCCAGGCGGACACGAGCGCGTGGCGCCAGAAGTGGGCCGTCATTGTGCAAGTAGCGAGCACCCGGCACCGAAGCAACTCGCTCGTAGGCCGCCCGCGCACCCCCGACCTCACCCAGATGGCTGAGGGCGACGCCAAGCCAGTAGTCCGCCATCGGCTGGCCCAAGCCCGCGCCCACGGGTGCTTCGATGGTTGCCAGCAAGTCCGCCGCCGCCCGCCAGGCCTTCGCCTGCAGCAGCACAGCCGCCTCGTCGAGCTCGAGCACCCATGACGGTACAGGGGCGTCGAGCCGTCCCTCGGCCGCCGCAGCAAGCGCCCAGACCACCCCATAAAGCCGCTCGGGATCGGTGGGGGCAATGACCGCGTAGGTGGACTCCAGGCTCATTTCCAGGGTGCGCTCGCCCGCCGCTCCCCTAACCTGCAGCACAACCTTGGCGCCGGGCGCAAAGGTGTCGAGCCAGGCCAGCGTGTTGGCAGCCGTGCCGACGATGTTGCCACCCACCGAGAGGACCTCCTCACCGACCTGGAGACCTGCCCGGGCCGCCGGGCTGTCGGCGATGACCGCAGCGACCACCGGAGCCGTTGCCGCATCGGTGTCGATGACACGAGCGCCGAACCAGTTCCTGCGAAAGGAAACTGACTCGTCGAGCTTCGCTGTCATCGTCGCCAAATCCTCGCGGCTCCCCAAGGCCAGCCGGAATCGCTCTGGCCTTGCCGGCCCGGGGGCAGCCGGCCAGACCCAGATGTCGGCCGTGCGCGCGAAATCGTCCGACGACAGCACCGCCAGCAGGAACAGCGAACCTGGCAACGCCTTGCCCGTTGCCGATTGCACCCGCGCCCAGTTCACCGGCTCCGACGCTTCGGCCGCCGCCAGCCGGCGCAACTCCCGCGCACTGATGCCCACCGTATCCAGAAGCCCCGCTCCCTGTTGGCTGCGATCCAACAGGCTCCAATCACCCAGGCTGAGGAATGCGTCGGCCAAGGTCCCCTGTAACGCGTTGGCGGCCATCTCGTCGCCGCCGAGCACGCCGAGAAAAGTCAATCCCGGCTTCAGGCGCACGGTCAGCATTTGGTTACGGTTCTCGGCCAGCGACACCTCCGATTCGAAAACTCCGGCGGCTCCGTTGTCGACGGTGACCAGGTGCTGGCCTGGCGGCAGGGCGAGCCGGTGGGTGGTCGACAGCAGCGCATCTGCACCGCTGTCTCCTCCTCCCGACGACGGAGGCTCCGGCTGCACCCGTTTCCCATCCACCCGAACCTCGGCACCATCCGGCAGCTGCCGCAGCAGCAGTAGTCCCTCGGAGCGCTCGAGTACGACGGCACCAAGGTCGAAATCACCGAGGTCGGAGATGGGCACGGTAGCACGAAAGCCACGGTAACCCTCACGGAAGATCTCCAGCTCGTGACTGCCCGGCATCAGCCCCTCGATGGTCAGCGCGCTCGAGAACTCGTCGTGGGGGATGCTTGCGGCCGCACCCGAGGGATGGAAATCCACTGGCGCCACACCCGAGGTCTCGCCCACGACCTTGCCGTCCACCACCACGGTCGCACCCGGCGGGCTGGTCATCAGCTTCAGCACCGCACTGACACGGTGCAGCGTCAGCTCGAGTCGCTCGCTGTGGCCGGCCCCCACCTTGACTTGCCGGACCACCTCGGTGAAGCCCGGCAAATCCGCTACCACCTCATGCTCTCCAACCAGTACCGGATGTCCCTGCGGCGTTTCTAGCTCGATCCTTTCCCCGTCCACACGAACCCGAGCATCGGTCGGTACGACGGAGATCTCGAGATTGCCTACCAAACGAGATCTCGCCCGCTTGAAGCGGCCCAACAGCGCCTCCGACAGGCGGTACCCCTCGATGGAGACCCCCGGATACAGCGAGATCAGCCGTTTGAGGTCGTCATCCGCGGCGCGGCGCTCGTTGCCCTCCAGGTACACCTGGGCTCGGTAGGCCAGGGCGCGGATCAGCAGGAGCCTGCCCTCGCTGCGGATCGTTCCCGCCTCGGCAGCGGGCTCGAGCGTGTCGATCACCCGGGAAAGAGGCTTGAGAGATTGCTCGGGCGCCAGCGATCGAAAAAGAGACTCGGCCCTGCCAAAGAGGATCCGCAGCCGATCGTCGACATCCGTCTTCTGCTGGCCTGGACCTCTATCGCCAGCGGCCGGGCGCATGACGCTGCCGTCGAAGGCCGCGGCCGGGATCGAATCGGCGGCCGCCCGTAGCCCGGTTGCCGTCGACATCGGCACAGTGGCCGCGAGACAGGCCGAGAAGGCAACCACCAGCTTGCACGTCATCTTCGTCACTCGATCATCATTACGACCGACAGACCGGCGTCGGCAACATAGAGACGGCCGCTGCCGTCCACCGCCAGATCGCGCGGGTCGCGTAGTACGACGCCGCCCGGCAGCCGGGGGCCCAAGGACCATCGAATCCCACCCTGGGCATCGAAGACGTCGATCCTCTTTGCCTTTCGATCGAGGACATAGAAGTTGCCGAGGGCGTCTACATCCAGGGCCTGCGGCTGCTGCCATTGGTCCATGTAGATACTGCCCTCGAGCACGCCGTCACGGTTGAACTGCAGCACCGAGCGAGATTTCTTGTCGATGAGATAGAGCCAACCCCTGGGGTCGCGCCCTATATCGACCGGCTCGACCCCGTTGGACGTCGGCAGTGAACCTTGAAAGGCGCCACGGGAGTCGAAGCGCATCACCTTCTTTGCACTCGAATCCAGCAGCAACCACTCCCCGGTGCCGCTGCTGACCCCGGCGCGGATGTGATCCAGTGGTTTGGCCTTCTGCCCGCCCGAAGAGACGAACTGCAATTGCTCGCCGCGCTCCGGCACCAGCACGCCGACGCTGGCGGCGACATAGCCGAGGCCGTCCGGACCCCACCACGGCCGGCGAGCGTGCTTGCCGGGAAAGCTGTGGAGGTTACCGGCCTGATCGACGAGCAACACTGTCTCACGTCCCTCGTCCACGACCAGCAGTTTCCCGTCCTGGCTGGCTGCCACAGCCACCGGTTTCTCCAGCTTGTCGTCGCCAAGCACCAGCCTCCCCGCTTTCTGCCAGGGCGACTGACCGGCGGCGGGTCGTATCCAGAGCCGATGTAACAGGCTCAATCGCCTGGCGGCGATCGCCGACGCGTCGAAGGTGCCCTCCACGCCGCTGGCCGCGGCGTCGCTAACGATACGCTGCAGCGCATCCGTCGCCGCTTCCCAGTCGCCCTGCCACTGTAAAGCCGTAGCCAGCCCGAGCCTGGCTCGTGGCGTCCACATGGAGGTGGGCTCCTCGTCGAGAGCGGCCACGAAAGAAGCGGCGGCGGCCTCACCGGCGCCCAGGCGAAGTTGGATCTCGCCGGCGCGAACCATGGCGGCGGCGCGCCACATCAGCGTCGGATAGGTCTCGGCCGGGTACTGCTCGACCAGCGCCAAGAAGCGACTCAGAGAGCGATGGATGTCGCCGGCCGACCACAGCCCTTCGGCCTCGAAGAAGAGGTGCTCGGCAGGGTTCTGTCGCTGCGGCTGCGAGTCTGTCGAGGGTTCGAGCTGTTGCGAGCCACTCTGGTGCGGCGTCGCCCCTTGCGGGAGGGTATCAGTGCCGGCAACGACGAGCCCAGACAGAACCATGGCCAGGGCGGCCGCGGCGGCAGCAACAGCAGAGGTACGGGACGAGCCCGCCTGCACCATCACTGAGGGGCGGAGGCAGACACACGCTGCCCGTCGCTGTGGATACGGGCGTTGAGGGTGAGCTCCTTGCCGAGATGAGACCATGTGAAGTTGAACTGGTGTTCGCCGAGCACAATGTCGATGCCAAGCGGTGTTGTCCCTGCCTTATGCCCATCAATGCTAACCCGGGCAGGGCCCGAACCGGAGTCCACCCGCACCGTTACCACCCGTGGCGCCTCGATTCTCAGCGCCTCACCGGGCTTGAGCTCGACGCTTTGCGTCCTTTGCAGGAAGAATTCCGGCGAGATCAGCGTCACCCGGTAACTGCCGGGCAGCAACTCGACGTCCTGGACCGTACTGGCGGGAAAGCGATGGTCGCGAATGGCGATGCTCTCCCGATTCTGAAACACCGCCCGTCGCAGCCGCTCTCGCATATCAGCAGGGAGGTTGGAAGAAAGCGTCGGCCGGCCCGACAGCCTCATCGCCACCGGAAAGGAAGAAAAGACGTGCAGGTGCGACAGCCGTATGAGCTTCCTGTTCGCCAGGCCTCGCAGGAAGGGTGGAACGAGATCCGCGGCGCTCGAGGGCGACCTGCCGGTAGCGCGGTCGAAGTCCGCCCGACCGGCCCTATCGGGACGGGTAGCGGCGACGTGGGGAGGTAGCACGAAATGAATGGTCTGGTCGCGCAACTCCTCCGCACCCAGTTGTGTAAGGTTAATGGTGAAGTCCGCCGGCTCGTACCCCCGTAGCAAGAGGCGCAACTGATGGTCCTGGCCCGGCTCCAGCTCCAGCTTGACCGGCGTCACCCGCTCGATCGGCCGGCCGTCGAGGCGCACCTGGGCACCTGGCGGGTCGCTGATGATCTCGTATTCCACGCGTTCCGGTGGCGTCACCGGCGGGGGTTGCGCTGCGGGTTCAGCCTGTCGCTCTCCGCTCGGCGGTTGCGCGGCTTTGGACTTGAGCTGCTCTTGCAGCTCCTTGATTCCCGCGGCGAGAGCTCTCAGCTCCTCCGGCGACGGTGTTTCGACTGTAGCCGCAGCCGCCGGCTCGTCTTGAGGCTCCTGGCCGCCCTTATTTGGCAAGACCGGAGCGCTCTCCGTCCTGTTGGCCTCGTCGCCGGGCTGGCCTGCTATGGTACCAGCATCCCTCCGACCCTGAGAAAGCGGCAACTGCCCGCCCCCGAGCCGCCCCGAGGCCACCAGCCAAGCGAGTACACCGACCAGGGCCAGCGACGGCAGCGCCACCGCCAAGGCAACAAACCTGCCTCCCCGGCGGCGTGACATCGTCGACGGCGGCGGCCGAGTGGCCGAACCCGCAGGGCCGGCCTCCGTCCCTGCTGCGGCCACTGCCGAGCCACCTGCCGTCCCCGCAGCCAGTGTGACAGCCGGGGCCTTGCTGGCGGGGTCAGCCGCAGGAGCTCCGGGCGCAACATCGACCGCCATCGTCGCGGCCGGTGCCGCCCCCAAGGCCGAGCGTAGGGAGTTGGCAAGATCGACGCAGCACGGATAGCGGCTGGCCGGTGCTTTCTCCAGCGCCCTCGTCAACACCTCGTCCACCGGTGCGGGCAAGCTTTGGTTGAGCTTGCGCGGCGGGATCGGATCCTCATGGACGATCCTGTACATGATCGTCGACGGGCTGCCGCCGGTGAACGGAAGCTCCCCGGTGAGCATCTCGTAAAGGATGATGGCGACAGAAAACTGGTCGGACGCGCCACTCAGCGGGTGGCCGGTCACCTGCTCCGGCGACATGTAGGCGGGTGTGCCGATGAGCATGCCGGTTTGCGTCAGCGTCGCCGCGGTACCGGCCTTCGCCAGGCCGAAGTCTGTGATCTTGGCGTGACCTTCGCTGGTGATCAGGATGTTGGCGGGCTTGACGTCACGGTGTACCACGCCTCGGGAGTGGGCATAGTCGAGACCGGCGCTGATCTCCAGAAGCAGGTCGGCCACCTCCTTGAAGGAAAGGATGCGCCGGGATGCGAGAATCGAGTCCAAATCCTCGCCGACAACGTATTCCATGGCGATGTAATAAAGATCATCCTGCCGACCCACGTCGTAGATGGTGACGATGTTCGGATGGGAAAGGGCACCGGCAGCGCGAAACTCCTGCTCGAACCGCGCCTCCATGGTGGCCAGCTTGTCGGCATCCATGGCCGGGTGTGCCTGGATCACCTTGACGGCTACCGTTCGATCGATGACCGGATCGGAGGCCCTGTACACCAAGCCCATAGCACCTTGGCCGAGCACATCGATCACCTCATAGCGGCCGAACCGCTGCGGCACGCTCATCGGCGCCTCGCCGGTGACAGGCCTGGCCCGCTTATCGTAGACACCACAGGATTCCTATTGGGAGTGACAGGCCACCACCACGGCGGTGATGTTGTCACTCCCATCCCTGCTGCATGCCTCCTCGACGAGTGCACGACTGGCCGAGGCGGCGTCACTCGCCGTCCGCACCGAAGCGGCGATGTCCTCGGCAGCGAGCACACTCGTAAGTCCATCGGAGGCGAGTACGAAAACATCGCCGTCCTCGACTTCACCCTGCAACACATCGACTTGCGGCTCCAGCTCGACACCCAGACAGCGGCTCAAGACGTGGCGCATCGGGTGGGCCTTGGCCTCTTCGGCGGTCATGCCGCCCTCCCGTACCTGGGCGGCGACAATCGAGTGGTCGTCGGTGAGTTGCTCGACGGCGTCCAGGCGGATCAAGAAGGCTCTGGAGTCGCCGATGTGTCCGATCCAGTATTGCCGCCCGGAGAGCACCAACGCGGTCAGCGTCGTGCCCATGCCCAAGCGGTCGGGATGGCCGGCGGCGTCCTCGATGATGTTGCGGTTGGAGCATTGGAAGGCTTGCCGGAACAGATCCTCGGCCGGGCCGGCGCTGCTCCCACTGGCTCGATTCAGGTAATCGAGCAGAGACTCCACGGCGATGCGGCTGGCCCGATCGCCGGCCCGGTGACCTCCCATGCCATCGGCCACCGCATACAAGGCGGGCCTGGCGCTGATCCGGGCGCTGTCCTCGTTACGCTGGCGCACCCGCCCGACGTCCGAGAAGCAGCCGGCATCGACATTCCACGCGACGCTCCAGTGATCGGGCATTGTCAGCTTCCTGTCGCTACCCATTAGCCAAGGCGAGGATTCACCGCCACGAAGAGCCGCAGCATCTTGCGCTGGCCACTATGGCCTGTCAACGGTCTCCGAACCGGCCGCAGCCCCGAGGCGCGAGGCCGCAGCAGCCAACCCTTGATGCTATGCTACCCACTTACGGGGGAAATGATAAGGACCGAGATGCTCTGATGATCATCGAAGAAGACGCTGCGTCCGGCTCCGGCGGCCCATCCCCTCAGGGTACCGTCTCTAGCAGCGACGCCCAAGCCAAAACAGCGCCGACGCCGGCCGCCGACGGCGAGGCGGAAGGCCTACGACTGGCCCCAGACCCGCACACCTGCAGGGCGATCGCCATCTGCCTGCCGCACTTCGAGCAGTCGGTGCTCGAAGGCGAGTGGGATGCCACCGACTTCCGCTACTATCTCGAGCCGGCCGGGGTCGGGCAGGCGCGTCTGCGCTGCCAGCACTGCCCGGCAGAGGGGGGCGATCGGGCCGGCCTGTTGATGACCAGGGCCGGATGGAAGGCACATGCGGTCTTCTTATCGGACGACCTCAACCCCGAGCGTTACGATCTCAGCTTCCCCAAAGAGTTCGGTTACGTGAAGACCCTCTCGCACTACCAGCCAGCCAGCCGCGAGCACGCCTTCTATCCCTGGTCCAAGAAGTACTGACCGGCCAGGGCGGCCGTCTCGCCGACAGCCTGCGGCGGCAGAGCCGGAGCACCCGCTAGGAGTCTGAGTCTTTCTCCGCTCCGAGACCTCCGGATCCGGTGTGGAGCAGCGAAACTACAGGCGTTCCGGGCTCCTAGTTAATGTTGACAAATCTTTCAGGATTCCATAGAATTACCCTTGTTGAGTCCTTCACGGTCCCTGACCTCACAAGTTCCAGGGGCGTGAGCCCATCGCCCGCCGGAAGGTAGCCACTCATGAAAATCACATCCATGGAGGAATACGGGCTTCGCTGCATGATGCAGCTTGCCCTGGCGGATACCGACGAGCCCGTCTCAGTGGCCTATGTGGCTGAAAACGAAGGGCTTTCGACCGAGTACGCCGGCAAGCTCCTGAACTTGTTGCGCCAGGCGAGACTGGTGGAAAGCGTGCGGGGTCGTAACGGTGGCTTCGTTCTGGGACGGCCGACCGATGAGATCAGCTTGGCGGATATCCTCCGGGTCTTCTCGCCGGAGCTGTTCGATGTCGAGTACTGCAACCGCTACACAGGCACCGTGGAGACCTGTGTGCACACCACTGCCTGCTCCCTGCGGCCGGTTTGGTGGACGCTTTCCGACATGATCACGGGCACCCTGGAATCTCTCACCCTGATGGATCTGATGTGCGGCGAGTCCGAGATTCATGAGGGACTGCGCCTCCAGCAACAGCCCCCCCGCAAGAGTTCGCAACAACCTGAACCCTCATTAATCCAGATCAGCGAGGGCGGCTAGCAACAACAGAGTCGACAAGAGGCGACAACCGTTCTGGTTCGTAGCCGCCCGGGCCACGGGGCCGGTGGATAGAGAGTCAGGATAAGGAGCAGCGATGAGTGACAACTCACCCCTTTTCGAAATCAAGGACCTGCGGGTTGCCGTCGAAGGCAACGAGATCCTCAGGGGTGTCGACCTGACCATCCGTCGCGGTGAGGTCCACGCCCTGATGGGTAGGAACGGTTCGGGAAAAACCACGCTGGCCTATGTGCTGATGGGGCACCCCTACTACGAAGTTCTGAGCGGCCAGGTTACCTACAAGGGCCAGGATGTGCTCGCGCTCGACACCGACGAGCGCTCCCGCCTGGGTATATTCCTGGCGTTCCAGTACCCGATGTCCATCCCTGGCGTCACCGTTGCCAAGTTTTTGCACTCGGCCCTCAAGGCCCGCGACCAGAAGGGCCAGGTGGCGATGAAGGAGTTCCGTTCCAACCTCAAGAAGGCAATGGAGCTGCTTGGAATCGACTCCTCCTTCGCCGGCCGCTACGTCAACGACGGCTTTTCCGGTGGCGAGAAGAAACGCGTCGAAATCCTACAAATGTTCATGCTCGAGCCGGAACTCTGCATCTTCGATGAAACCGACTCCGGGCTCGACATCGATGCCCTCAAGACCGTCGCCGAAGGGGTCAATGCCATGCGCTCCAAGGAGCGCTCGATGCTCATGATCACCCACTACCAGCGGGTCCTCAATTATGTGAAGCCTGACGTCGTGCACGTCATGATGGACGGCCAGATCGTTCGCACCGGCGGCATCGAGCTGGCGGAAACCCTCGAGGACAGGGGCTACGAATGGCTGGAAGAGGAACTGTTTGCAACAACCGAAGGAGAAGCTGCCGACGCATGATCATTCACGGGGCCCTCGGGCGAACTCATACTCCGTCCCTGGCTACCCTGAGGAGAGAAGGTAACCATGGCACCAGAAATGGAAAGATCACAACTCGATATCGACGACGAGTACCAGTATGGCTTTCATGACCTGGAGCAGTCCGTCTTCAAGGCCCAGAGGGGCCTGTCCACTGAGGTTGTCGAGCAGATCTCGGAGATGAAGGGAGAGCCTTCCTGGATGAGGGACTTCCGCCTGAAGTCGCTCGAGATCTTCAACTCCAAGCCGATGCCGAGGTGGGGCGACGTCGAGCTGCTTAACTCCATCGACTTCGACAACATCTACTATTACCTCAAGCCTGTCGAGGAACAGGGCAAGAGCTGGGATGACGTGCCGGACGAGATCAAGAACACCTTCGAGAAGCTCGGCATCCCCGAGGCCGAGCGCAAGTTTCTCGCCGGCGTCTCGGCCCAGTACGAGTCCGAGGTCGTCTACCACTCCATGAAGAAGGAGCTCGAGGATATCGGCGTCGTCTTTCTCTCGATGGACGACGGCCTGAGGGAATACCAAGACATCGTCAAGAAGTACTGGGCAACGGTGATCCCGCCGGCCGACAACAAGTTCGCGGCCCTCAACTCGGCGGTCTGGTCGGGTGGCTCCTTCGTCTACGTGCCTCCCGGGGTGGAGGTCGAGATTCCGTTGCAAGCCTACTTCCGCATCAACTCCGAGAACATGGGGCAGTTCGAGCGCACCCTGATCATCGTCGGCGAGGGCGCTCGCGTGCACTACATCGAGGGCTGCACCGCGCCTACCTACGCGAGCGACTCGCTGCATTGCGCAGTGGTGGAGCTGGTTGCCCTGCCCGGCTCCCACCTCCGGTACACGACCATTCAGAACTGGTCGAAGAACGTCTACAACCTGGTGACCAAGCGCGCCGTGGCGCATGAGAACGCCACGGTGGAGTGGGTCGATGGCAACCTCGGCTCCAAGCTGACGATGAAGTTTCCCTGCGTCTACCTGGTCGGCGAAAGGGCCCACGGCGAGATCCTCTCGGTGGCCTTCGCCAACACCGGTCAGCACCAGGACGCCGGTGCCAAGATCTATCATGCCGCTCCCAACACCAGCTCGAGGATCACCTCGAAATCGATCTCCAAGGGCGGCGGTCGTGCCTCGTATCGCGGCATGGTCAAGGTCTACCCCGGCGCCACCGGCTCCAAGGTACACGTCGAGTGCGACGCGTTGCTGATGGACATGGAATCGCGATCGGACACCTACCCGACCATGGAGATCGCCGAGGAACAGGTGCAGGTGGAGCACGAGGCACGGGTTTCCAAGGTCGGAGACGAGCAGCTCTTCTACCTGATGAGCCGCGGCCTGACCGAGGAGGAGGCGCTGGTGATGGTGGTCAACGGCTTCATCGAGCCGTTCGTCAAGGAGCTGCCGATGGAGTATGCCGTCGAGCTCAACCGCCTCATTCAACTCGAGATGGAAGGCTCGGTCGGCTAGCCACCATGAGCAGTCCTCACACCGGTGCCGATGCGGCCCGAGCCATCGCCAGGGCGGGCGGCGAGCCTGAGTGGCTCGAGCGCTGGCGACTGGCTGGCTGGGAAACGTACGCCTCGCAGCCGCTGCCCGACCGTGTCAGCCATCTTTGGCGCTATACGGAGCCGGCCAAGTTCCTCACCTCGAAGGTCAGCCCCGTGGTCCCTTCTGGCAGCGGGGCCTCGGGAGGCGCATCCGACGATGGCCCGAAGGCCTTCGCCGCTGCGGCCAGCGAGTCGTCACCCCCAGGGCTTGCCGCCGAGCGCAGCGAAGAGCTGGCCGGGTTGCTGATACAAGAGGACACCACCACGGCGACGGTCGAACTGGGCCGCAAGTGGAAAGAAGCCGGAGTGATCCTCAGCGACCTACCGACAGCCGTGCAACTTCACCCCGACCTGGTCGAACAGTACCTGGGAAAGACTGTCCCAAGCGAACAGGGCAAGTTCGCCGGCCTCAATGCGGCACTGTTCAACGGTGGTGTATTCCTCTACGTCCCGGCGGGGGTGGAGCTCGATCTGCCCGTCAGCACTCTCTTTCGCAGCAGCCAGGACCTTTCCGCTGTCTTTCCGAGGACCCTGCTGGTGCTCGAGGAAGGTGCGGCGGCGACGCTCATCGACGAATACGGAACCTCCCCCAGGGCCGCCGGCAACGGTGCCGCGCCGCGGGTCATCGCCCATGCTGTGGTGGAGGGACACGTGGGGCGAAATGCAAACCTACAGTACGTCAACGTGCAGAATTGGGGCTGCCGCACTCGCTCCCACTACACGCAGCGCCTGCATGTCGACCGGGACGGCTCGGTGGTCAGCGTCGGCATCGGCCTCGGCGGCCTGTACAACAAGGCTGATATCGGCACCGAGCTGCAGGGGGCGAACGCCAACTCCGAGATGATCGGCGTCCTGTTCGGCGACGGCCGCCAGCATTTCGACAACCACACCGAGCACATACACGTGCACAGCCACACGTTCTCCGACCTTGACTTCAAGGTGGTGCTCGAGGACCGCTCGCGGTCTGCATATACAGGCCTTATTCGCATCGAGCTAGACGCCACCAACAGCGAAGCCTACCAGGAGAACCGCAACCTGCTTCTCGACAGTGAGTGCCGGGCCGAGTCGATCCCCGAGTTGGAGATCCTCAACCAAGAGGTTCGTTGCACGCACGGCGCCACCATCGGCCCCATCGACGATGAGCAGGTTTTCTATCTCATGACCCGAGGGCTGTCGCGGCGCGAGGCCGAGCGAGCCATTGTCGAGGGTTTTTTCGCCCCGGTGATGGACCGCATCGGGGACGCGACGCTCAAGGAGCGCCTGTGGAGCTACATTCGAGCCAAGCTTCAAGCTCGACGATAGGAGATGGTGCCCCTGGATGTGCCGGCGGCGGCGTGCAGAGATACTGTCGACGGTCCCGCTCCTCGGCGCCTTGAGGATCAACGGTAACAATCATGGCTGAGACAACGACGGAAACACGCAAGTGGATCGAGGTTGGCGCCGCGGAGGAGATCAAGGAGGGGCAAGCACGGACCTTCGAAGCGGATGGCGAGCGCGTCGCCATCGCCCGCGCCAACGGGCAGCTCTACGCCGTCCAAGACCTATGCTCCCACGATGATGGGCCCCTGGGAGAGGGCTCCATCGAGGGATACGCCATCATTTGCCCACGCCACGGCGCCAAATTCGACATCCGCACGGGTGGCGTGCTGGCGATGCCGGCCATCGCCTCGATCGAGACTTATCCGGTGATGGAGAAGGACGGCAAGGTGATGCTGGCGGTGCGTCGGGCCCAGGGCACTGCCGATGAAGCGGAGGACGACACTTGGTAAAGGGACAGGTGGCCGAGAGAACCGTGCACACCTTGGACGTGCACCGTATCAAGCAGGACTTTCCTATCCTGCAACGCCAGGTGCACGGCCATCGCCTCGTCTACCTCGACAACGCCGCCACCAGCCAGAAGCCGCTGGTGGTTCTCGACGCACTCGTGGACTACTACAGTCGATACAACGCCAACGTTCATCGCGGCGTACACACCCTTGCCGAGGAAGCCACCGCCGCCTACGAGAAGGTCCGGGACAAGGTCGCCGGCTTCATCAACGCCGACGATCCGAGGAGCGTCATCTACACGCGGAACACCACCGAGTCCATCAACCTGGTGGCCCACGCCTGGGCCCGCCGCCACCTGAAGGCCGGCGACGAAGTGTTGCTGACGGTGATGGAGCACCACAGCAACATCGTCCCCTGGCAGCTGATGGCCGAGGAGGTCGGCTGCACCTTGCGTTTTGTCGACATTACCGACGACGGACGGCTGCGCCTCGATGAGTTCGACCAGATGATCACCCACAAGACCCGCCTGGTTGCCGTCGGCCACGTCTCGAACGCACTGGGCACCATCAATCCGGTGCGCACCATCGCCGACATCGCCCATGCCCGCGGCGCCCTGATCCTGGTGGACGGTGCCCAAGGAGTGCCCCACGCCAAAGTGGATGTCGAAGCGCTCGGAGCGGACTTCTACGCCTTCTCCGCGCACAAGGCATGTGGACCGAGCGGTGTGGGCGTGCTCTGGGGCCGGCGCGACCTGTTGGAGGAGATGGACCCCTTCCTCGGCGGCGGCGAGATGATCCGCGACGTCACGCCGGAGCGCAGTACCTGGGCCGCCGTGCCCCACAAGTTCGAGGCCGGCACGCCGAGCATTGCCGACGTCGTCGGCCTGGGCGCGGCGATCGACTACCTCGACAGCTTGGGCATGGAGAAGATCCGCGACCACGAGGAGTCACTGATCGGTTACGCAATGGAACGGTTGCGCGAGCTGCCGTTCTTGACCTTGTACGGTCCGCCAGATCCTGCTGACCGCTGTGGGCTGGTTGCCTTCACCGACGAGGACATTCATCCTCACGACCTCGGCACCATCGTGGACCGCTGCGGCGTGGCCATCCGCGCCGGCCATCACTGTGCCAAGCCGCTGATGCGGCGCCTTGGTGTGGTAGCGACCGCACGGGCATCCTTTTACGTTTACAATGATCGAGATGACGTCGACGCTTTGATCGACTCGCTGCTACAGGCTCGCAAGGTTTTTGGAGTCAACGCCAGAGTCGACCGTTCGCGAGATGGCGCAGCGGCAATCGATGACGTCGAGCGGGCTACATACTCCGTTCCATAACTACGGTGATGTTTTCGGATGGGTCTCGCGGGCGAGGTCGAGGAACGAGGAGGAGACGAAGCAACCATGAACACGACCGTGCCCTCCCTCGACGAGCTGTACCGGGAGGTGATCCTCGACCACTACCGCAACCCTTGCGGCTCCGAGTCGATCGAGGATCCCACCGTCGAGGTTGAGGGGTTCAATCCTCTCTGCGGCGACGAGCTCCTCATGCAGCTGCAAATCGAGAACGGCAGTATCCGCAAGATGCATATCGATCCGCGCGGTTGCTCGATCTCCGTAGCTTCGGCCTCCATGCTGGCGCAGCAGCTCGAGGGCGCATCGTTGCAGGAAGCACTGAAGCTCAAGGTGGTCTTCCAACGGGTGTTGCAGGGTGGCGATTGGCCCGAAGGGATGGACTGCGGCGATCTCGAGGCGCTCGAGGGAGTCAAGAAGTTCCCCGTGCGCATCAAGTGCGCGCTGCTCGCCTGGATGACGCTGGAGCAGGCGCTGGCCGAGTACAATCCGGATGCCGTCGGCTCCGTCGAAGCCGACGAGGACATCGAGATCCGAACCCACAAGACCTGATGGCACTACCGACCAAGGACGATGTCTTCGAGGCCCTCAAGCCGGTCACCGACCCAGAGCTGGGCTTGTCCATCGTCGACCTCGGCCTCATCTACGACGTCGATGTGGACGAGGAAGCGAAAGCCGTGACCATCAAGATGACCCTCACCTCCCCGGCTTGCCCAGTGGGACCCCAGATCATGGGGGCGGTACATACCCAGTGCCTCGACCTCCCCGACGTCGAGGATGTCGATATCCAGCTCGCCTGGAGTCCACCTTGGGATCCCCGCACCATGGCCTCCGAAGACGTCAAAATGATGCTCGGGATCTGGGAATAACGGCTATTCTAGCCCGCATTTCTCATCGGGCTAGCCCGCATATCTCAACGGTTTGCTGCTGCGGGCGCGGCAAAGGGCGC
>JBHHYG010000032.1:0-17181 GCA_046757445.1 Acidobacteriota bacterium | reverse complement strand
GCGATCGATCTCATGATCGCCTATTCGGGATCGCTGGTCTAGCTCGCGGTGACCGAGAGGGTCGCCGAGGGACCGAACCTCATCGTAGCGATAGGAGTTGGCGAGGGGAATCGGCGTAGCCTGTCAGCTCGACATAGCCGTCGCCGCTGATGGGTGTTCCGTCAAGAGGGCCACGCATCCCGGTGACCTTCACGGCACCTTCCCAGTAGCGGAAAGCGTGAGCCAGCTCTTGGTCATCCAGGTAAGGGGAAACCATGAGGTCGAGGCCCGCCGACGGGATGCGCAGTCGCCAGCCGTGAGGATAGGACCTCCCGTCGCGAGGGCTGCGCCAGCTGCCGGTCACGTCGACGAGCACCTGGTCGTGGGTTAACGGTATAGCAGCGCCGTCGGCCGTCACCAGCGTCCCGCTGCTGTGGGGATCGGTGGTGCCGTCGCGCCGGCGGAGCTGATAGAAGCTCAGCTCGCTTCCATCGGAGAGCTGTAGCGCGAACCAATCCCAGCCGACCTGGCCATCCTCCAGGGCGCTGCTGCTCCATTCTCGGTCAAACCAGCTCAGACCTTCCACCGGGAATCGCTGGTCGCCGATTCGGATCGTCCCCGTCGTTCGAAGGCGGGTGAGGGAGTAGTAGTAGGAAGCATTGCCGGGATTCTCTCCTTTGCGGCTCAGCCCCTCGTCGCCGCGCAGGACCACCGGTTTGAGGGGCTCGATCGTCAAAGCGATGGCCGTCGCCTCCGCGGAGGCGCGAAGCCGCCAAGGGAAAACGCTCCCCGGATCTGCTTGGGCCGACCAGCCGTCCAGCCAGACGTTGAACGGAGCCGCCCGGGCTCCGGCAAGGCCCAGGGCGCCGCGTTCGAATCGCTCGAAGGCGTAGAAACGTCGGTTGCCTACATCGGTAACGGCGAAATGGGCCATGTAGACTTGCCGGGTGGCCCAGGCCGAGGCGCGCTTCTCGAGGCTGGGAGCCATCGCCGTGCGGAAGAAGACGAGCTGGAAGCCGAAATTACGTCCGAGGTCGGTCTGCAGGTTGCCGGTGAAATACCACCATTCGCTGCGATATTCGGGATGCGGCCCATGGTCGGCGGGGAAGCTGAATTTTCTGGGCGATACGGCACGCTCGTAGCCGCCCTCGTTGGTACTGGCCAGGGTTTCCTGCATTGTCAGCGTGCTGCGCAGCGTGGCGGTTTCTTGGTCCCCGAGGCGACAGGATGTTGCCGTCGGCAGCAGCGGCAGCGCCAGGAGGGCTGCCCAGGTCCGAATTCTTCTCCCCTGCGGTGGGTCGATGCGCACGCCGGCTATTCTCCTCGCAGCGCGGCCGCCGGCGAGGTGCGCGACATTCGCAAGGCCGGATAGAGTCCCGCAATGACAGCGGCGCACAGCGCCAACAACAGGGATTGCAGCAGAATATCTGGTGCAACCTGCATCTGTAGCGTCCAGCCGAAGGCTCGTCGGTTGATCACAAAGATCATGATCGCGGCCAAGGTCAGGCCGACGGGGATGGCCAGTAGGCCGGAGGCGAATCCGATGAGGCCCGACTGCAGGGAAACCAGGTTCCACACTTGCTGCGGGGTCAGCCCGATGGCACGGAGGACACCAAACTCGCGAACGCGCTCTAGCTGTAGTGCCATCAAAGCGCTGAGAACGCCGACGAAGGCAACCAAGGTCACAAGCAGTTGCAGAACATCGGTGATCAGGAAGGTTCGATCGAAGATTTCGAGTGAGGCCCGTCTCAATGCTCGGTTGGACTGGATGACGAGCTGTTGGCCCGCGAAGATCTGTCGAATCGATCGGGCTACCTCGGTTGGGTTTGCCTGTGGAGCGGTGTAGACGGAAAAGCCGGTGACTCCGCGATCGTCCCAGAATCGTTCGTAGGTGCGCCGGCTCATGGCCACGAGACCCTGTTGGGAGGCGTAGTCGAAGTAGATGCCGGCGATGGGGAAGTCCCGCTGGCCACGATCCGTACGAAGGCGAATCGAGTCGCCCGCCGCCAGCTGGTACCGGGTCGCATATGGCTCGCTGATGATCACCGCCCCGCCATCTTGGAAGGCGGGCCATATTTGCCCCATGTCTCCTTCTTTGAAGTGGAACGATCGATAGCTTCGAGAGTCGATGTCGAAGGCGATGAGCCTCGTGCGTCCCGTTTTGGACTCGATTTGAGTCGCCCGAATCGTGCTGACTCGGTCCACGGAAGGCACGGATGTGACCTGCGCGACTTGCGAGCTGATCATTGAATTGGCGCCGTTTCCGGACCTCCGGCCTGGCGGCGCCACATATAGATCGGCGACGAGCGTCGAGTCGAGCCAGCTGGCTACGGTGGCGCGGAAGCTGTCGATCATCACGCCAACACCGATGATCACGGAAACGGCGATCATCAACGCAGCAATGGCGACGGCAGTGCGACTGAGTGAAGCTGTGACTCCCCGCGTGGCCATGCGGCCCAGCGTACCGAGCATCAACGACATCGGTGGTCGCGCCAGCCGCATCAGCCCCACGACGACGGCGGGTGTCAGCAGTGCGAAGCCGATTATGATGGCAAATAACGAGGCAAAGCTGATCGGGAGGCTGCGGCTGGAAATCCACAACAGCACGGCGCCGAAGGTCAGCAGCAGGCAACCCCCAAAGGCAGCAGGTTGCATCCTTCGCAGTGCTCGCGACTCTTCCTGGGAGCGCAGCATGACCATCCGCGGCGATGCTGTCGTTGCCTCCAATGCTGGCGACAGTGCTGCTACGAGAGTGCCGCAGAACCCGAGGGCAATTCCTTTCATGAGGCTGAGGGCGTCGACGGTCAGTGTGCGTACGGAAAGGACGAAATAGAGGTCGTTGATCGTGCGGGTCACCAGCTGCATCAGGGCGCTACCGATGGCAATGCCGCCGGCCAGTCCCAACAGGGTGCCAAAAAGGCCGACAATCAGTGCTTCCCCGAGAATGAGCGTGAACACTTCTCGGCGCGTCACCCCCAAGGCTCGCAGCGAGCCGATGAGGGACCGTCGTTGTACCACCGAGAAACAGATCGTGTTGTAGACGAGAAAGATGCCGCAAACGAGTGCCAGCAAGCTCAGAGCCGTGAGGTTGGTTCGGAAGGCCCGTGTCATCTGCAGGGTGGTGGAAGAGCGAGCGGCGGCGGGCAAGACCTGCACGCCCGGGGGAAGGAGAGCGCCG
Source organism: Acidobacteriota bacterium (assembly GCA_046757445.1). GTDB lineage: Bacteria > Acidobacteriota > UBA890 > UBA890 > UBA890 > JBHHYG01. The sequence goes on along the minus strand of JBHHYG010000032.1, from coordinate 14,024 downwards.
ATGCGATCCAGAAGATCTCGTTCCTGCATGCTCTCGCCGACAATCAAGTCGATACGGCTAAGCCGCCCCAGCATGCCCAGCAATTCCTGGGCGGTGGAGATGTCGACGACCAGCAAGTCGGCAAGCGCCTGACGGGAGAGGTCGTCGGCGGGATGAAGAAGTCCTGCGACGGTGACCTGCCGGCGGATTGTGCCTGCCTGGACCTGGAAGGTGTCACCTGGGGCGACGCCCAGGCTGCTGGCGGTTCCCGTCGATAGCAGGCAGGTGCCCGAAACGGTCAGGAAGGGCCCCAGCTCGCTGCCCATGGTGCCGATACGAAAATGGTTCCGGAAGAGCGCTTCGCTGAAGGGATCGATCCCGGTTACGTGCAAGAGACGACCCGGTTGCGCCGGCAAGCTCACATAGCCTTCGACGAAGGGGGCGGCCTTGCGAACATCGAGATCGAGGCGAAGGCGCCGGTAGATAGATTCGTTCAGCCCACCAGGCCCACCCACCACTTGATGTGTCGTGCGGCCGGTTACGGCGTCTGTGGAGAGCTGGAAGGCACGGCGCGCGCTTTCGCTGGCGAGATCGACAGAGACCACCACCGCGACACCGAGAGCTACGCCCAGCACCGATAAGCCGAACTGCCAGAGGTGATGAGACAGATAGCGAAAGCTCGATCTCCAGAGGGTGCGACTCACAGATCCTCCATCGACGATCGCACCAGGCGACGGTCTCTGATTCTGTAGACCTGGTCGGCACGCGCTGCAACTTCGTGACTGTGGGTGGCGAGACTGAGGGTTTTGTTGCGATCACGTGCGAGCCGCTCCATCAACTCCAGGATCTGGCGGCCGGTATCGAGGTCGAGGTTGCCGGTGGGCTCATCGGCCAGCAACAAGAGTGGCTCATGGATGAGGGCACGGGCGATCGCGACGCGTTGCTGTTCGCCGCCGGAGAGTCGGTCGGGGAAGCTGGAGGCTCGATCCACGAGACCGATCTGCTCGAGGATTCGCCCGATCCGCTTCTGGTTCGCGTTTCGCGATCCCTCCTTCAGTTCCAAAGGCAAGAGCAGGTTCTCGTCCACCTTCAGCGTCGGGATGAGATTGAAAAACTGGAAGACCAAGCCGATGTGATGACGCCGGTAGAGGGTGCGCTGTTGCTCGCTGAGGCGAGTGATCGAGATGCCGTCGAGGATCACCTCACCGGAGTCCGGCAAATCGATGCCGCAGATCAGGTTCAGTAGTGTCGATTTGCCGGTACCGCTGCGGCCGAGCAGAACAATGAAGGATCCCTTGGGTATGGCCAGGTCGAGGCCCTCGAAGACCGCGTGCACGCGGTCGCCTTCGGTGAAGGTTTTGGTGAGGTCTCGGAGCTCGACGAATGCATGGCCGGGCTGGCTCATTCCTCGGATATGCTCCCGGGGGGACGTATGCGTCGACGCTCTTGTTTTTTCCGCCCATGCTGGCGCTTGGTATCCAAAAGGCGTTGCTGCGCAGCCGGGGAAGGTTCGCGCGGCCGCCGTCGGAGCTGCCCCTCCTCGAGCTGTCGCTGCCGCTCGATCTCGGTCAACCGCTGTGCGAGCCGCTGTAGAGCCAGTTTGCGGTTGCGTGCCTGGGATCGACGCTCCGACGCGACGATCACCAGCCCGGTGGGCCGGTGGGTCAGGCGTACCGCGGTTTCCGTCTTATTGCGGTGCTGTCCGCCCGGCCCGCCGGTACGAGTGAATTCGATGGTGCATTGCCGTTCCAGCGCTTCCAGCGAGTCGCCAGCTCTCGGGCCCTCCCGTCCTGACTTCTCTTTCATATGCCGGTGGAGGCAACTCCCGGAGATCCCTACGGCTCACCTAGGCGGTGACCGAGATGCTGTCTTCCCTCGCTCGCGGCTGGAGCACTACCTCGGGCAACTCGGCGGGTATGTCGCCGGTGTCCTCGCGCAGATGTTGCCACCATTTCGGCCGGATGCTGGCCAGCAGCTCGGCTCTGGTCTTGATCTGCAGCGGCTTGCCCCCGTAGAGCTTGCCCGCGCGGACCATCCACTTCTCCGGCAGGGCGTTGCAGAACATCATCATCGGCCACTTGAAATTGGGCCCGTTGGTCCTGCGAAGCTTGACCAACCACACCAGAAGGCCGCCAATGCGGAACGCCATCGGACCCCACCAGCTGTAAAGGCCATGACGCATGTTCATCTTCCAGCATTTCATGATCAGCTGCCACTGAAGTGGCGTCAGGTCTCGCGTTCGCAACACTCCCTCGGCGCTTTCCATGGAGGTGCCCTCGAGGGGGGTAAAGACGGAGGGAATCAGGAAGCCGTGCAGGCCGCGACGCTCCATCTCGAAAATCAAATCCAGCGTTGCCTTGACATCCTCATCGGCTTCTCCTGGGGCACCGACGATCAAAGTGAGCATCGGAAACCAGTTGTTCCGGTTGAGTGTCTCGAGACCGCGGATCATGACGCTCGGCCAGTCCTCGACGCTGAAGGGAACCGCTTTACCTGCCATGATCTTCTTCGCCATGCGCACGGAGCCGGTTTCCAGTCCGATCAGCGGCGCCAAGGCCTTGCCTTCAGGATGTGAGCTCACAGAAGGAAAGTGAATGGGACTTTTCTCCAACAAGGTCTCCGAAAGACGCCGAATCAGCTCTGGGTCAACCACCGCCGGCGCCATGGTTGAATGAGAAAGCGCGAATTGCTCCACTCCCGGGTAGTTGGCGACATCGCTGAACAGATCGACCAGGGCCTCGCGGTTGGGGAAAAAGAAAGGAGTATCGGTGCGCACTTGACCCCAGATGAACAGGTCCTCGGTGACTAATGAGATCTGGTGGTTCCCGTTCTCGACATTTGCCCGGACGGCTTCCATGATCTTGTGCTTGGGGAGGTCGATCTGAGGATTGAGATCAGGCATGCAGAACTTGCAGCGCCGGCCACAGCCGGTGGTCATCTCGACGACGCCGAATATGGTCGGTTTCTTCGGGAAGATGATGGCGTCAGGGTCCATCGGGTGGCTGACGTTGACTTTTTGCGGCAGCTCGGCGTCGCTGACAGCTTTGCGAAACAGCTCGATCGTCTCGGCCGACTCGCTTCTGCCCTCGATGATGCAGTCGACACCGAAGCGCTCGAACGAGTCGGTATGAGATATCTGCCAACCACCGGAGCCCCCGACCAGCACCTTGAAATGGTTGCGGTGGTGAGAGGCTTTGATGGCCTCGAACATCAGCTCGGCGTACTTGCCGTTGATCGGCTGCTTGGAGCTTCCGAAGATCGAGGCATAGACGCCAGCCGCGAAGGTCACCCCCATGGGGTTCATCGTCGTCACCGCTACTGTCCGGGTTGCCGGGCCGATGAATCGATCGAGGTCTTGCGGATAGCAAACGACGACGTTTTCCATGCCGAACTCGCGTTGCAGAACGAGCTCGAGGATCCGCAAGCCGGCGGGCGCGGTTTGAGCCGAGCCGTCATCGAAGCGCTTGACGTTTCGCCATTCCGGATATTTTCGATTGATGTACCCTTCCATCCAGGTCGGTAGCGACGCGACTGCCATCTGGATGAAGTACCCGGCGTGGTCGATCATTTCCGTCAGGGGCGCAGTCAGTACAATCAGTTTTCCGGCGTTCATTCCCTTCTCCTGCTGGCTTCTACAATGATGGTGCTGCCCGGGCCTCTAGCTATGAAGCATGATGAGTCGCGCATATATTGCGCCAGCTTGTGCATCCTTGCCGCCTTGCAGACAGCCTTTGCGTAAGAAAGCTAACGAATCCAACCGCTCGAAGCTGGTCATGATGCCAGGGATCGAGCTGGAATGAAACAGACAGCTATCTCTCTTTTGCGATCGTGATTCCCCCTCCTCCTTCATCATCGGACCATCGCCAGCCACGTGGCACAGTGACGTTAACCCAAAATTCACCACAAGTGTGACGGATGGGGCTGAAATGCGGGGTCTAGACGGCGCTGATCGTCAATGGGTGGCTTCCCGCGGAGTCGAGGAGAAGATCCGGCGTCACCCCGAGCTGCGATAGCAGCAGGCTGTCATGGGTGGCAACGATGACCTGCCTCTCCGTGGCGATCCGGCTCAGCAGTTGCCAAACTTGCGCTGCGCAGCTTTCGTCCAGATGGTCGAAGGGCTCGTCGAGGATCAAGGGAGGGCAGATACCGAGACCCGCCAGAAAGTCGGTGGAGCCGAGCCGGATGGCGAGAAGGGTGGCGAAGTATTCACCATAACTCAGAGGTCGGTACGCGAGAGGTAGGGTGCGTCCGCAGCTTCGCAGGGTCGTGGAGGTAAGCTCACCAGTAGCTTCGAGCGGTCCGAGCTGACCCGACGTGATTGCCTGCAAGTGCGCCGAAATCGCATCCAAAAGCCGCTGTTGATCGTTGTCCCGAAACTCGCGGTAAGCATCTGACAGTAGCCTATGGGCGAGCTGGTATGCGTCGCTACGGTGCTGGAGGGCGTCCCTTCTTGCTTTGCAGTGAGCGGAGCCGATCGCTGGAGGCTAGTGGGGTGCAAACAGGCGCGCGCACTGCGGCCAATGCACGCTCCGTTTCTTTGAACTGCCGTTGCAGACGGTCACGGCTGGCATGCCGATCCCGCAGCGCCCGCTCCACCGCTTCGCGGTTGGGTTCCACGTCGTCGGGGAGGTCGACGGGACGATCCGCCGTAGGCTCGTCTTTCGCCACCTTCAGATTCTCGCGAGCTTCGGAGAGCCGGTCTGCCAACCATGGCAACAGTGCCTTCGCCTCGTCGGGGGGCACAAGGTCTCGATCGGCGTCGAAATGCGAGCTCACCCGATCTACAGCATCGCGATAACTTGCCTCGGCCTGCAGATCTGTGTTTCGCAACGGCTCTTGCCGCTCGAAGCGCTGCAGATGCTCCCTGAGACGATCCCGCCGGAGCTCGTTCCCCTCGGGGATCCCCCTAAGGAGGCCGGCGAGTTCTCGCTTGACCTCCTTGATCTGATCCGCTAATGACCGCAACACTCTCTCCCCTTCCGCTCGCAGGGCCAGTTCTTTCCGCCGCCTCGTCAGTGACCAGATGGTGACGCTCGTTGCCACCAGTGCGACGGGCAGAGCGATGATCGAGCCCGACACGACCCAGACTCCGGCGCTGACGGCTAAGCCTCCCAGAGCTGCGATGATGGTGACCGCAGCTGGCAAGACCCCTGACTTGCCCAGAGCGTCCATCTGTTGCTTGGTTTTGATCCGGCATTGCTTTCTCTGGTCCCAGAGCTCTTCGATCCTGGCGGCGCGGGCACGGAAATCGGCCGGATAGGGAAGCTCTCGGTCGACATCCTGGGAATCCTCGCCTTCCCGCTCAACCTCCCTGCCAGCCCGCTCCAGATCTTCGTAGAGCTCCTGCAGCTGCCTGGCCTGCTCTCCGAGGTGCTGGAGGTCCACACCCGCTTGCTGAGCGCGATCGAGAGAAGCCTTTGCCGCCTCGAGCCCTTCGATCTGCAAGCTCAGCCGGGTGAGCTTGTCCTTGAGGTCCCGCTGGTGGTGGCGGAGATCGCTCCGCTCGGCCTCGGTCTTCTCGGCCTCTGTGATCGCCCGCTCAGCATGGGAAATCTCCTCCGCCAGCCTGGCGATCTGTCCCGCACCGCACGCCGGCGCCTCTTGCGCGTCGAGATTCTGCCGCGTCAACTGCTCACGAGCGGCGAGGATTCGTGCCATCGCCTGGTCAACCTCGACGTGGCCGCCAGCGGCGGTTTGCAATAGCTCGGAGCGCAAGGCGGTGTGGGGGAGGCCACCGATCCCTGCAATTCCCGCTCTATCCACCATGCCTTCCCCGCCTTGTCGGTCACCTGGATCTTCGTCCACGGCATCTCACCATTCCATGGCCGCCTCGCCTCCAGCAGTTCGCGTTCCTCATCCCGCCGGTGGTCGAAACCGAAAAGCGCACGCACCAGAGCTTCAACCAGTGTCGTCTTGCCCATGCCGTTGGGGCCGGCGATGACCAACGGATCCGCCTTCTCGGGGAAGGTGAAGGAACGGCAGTGGCAACCGTAGCGCAGATCGATCTCCCGGAAGCTCGGGTGCGCCATCGCTTATGCTCCCAGCTCCCGCAGAGCGATGCGTAACGCCAGGTCGACGGCCCGGCGCTCCTGGTCCGTCGGCGCATCGTTGATGCGGAGAAGGCCGAGCCGCGCCAGATGACCGGCAACGGTGTCTTGCCGGCGAATCTCCTCGAAGCGCCCGGAGCCGGAGTAGACGCTGTGGTCGCTGACCGTGGCGTGGCCGAAGGGACGCTTGAGCTCGCTGACGACGGCCTCGGGATCGAGGGGGAAACGGGGCGAGCCGACCAATGTTGCGGTCGGCAAGGTCCCATCGGGAACTTTCTCGGCGATGGCCTGTGCGGTCTCGGTCTCTGTACCGAAGCGGCCGACGTCGAATTCACCGACCTCCAGGACCTCCGTAACGCCGGAGGTATACAGCGAGACCTGGGGGTGGCTTGCCCGCTTCAAGGTCAGCGATCACGTAACCGTGCCTGCCGGTTTCGGAAGGGTCGAGGGCGACAAATGCGCCGGCGTAACAAGCCGGGATGCGGTTGTTCGGACCCAGTTCGACAGGTGGTCGAAATCGGTGATCGCCGCCGAGCGCGATGTAGTCTGCCGCGAAACCGGCGAGCGCCTCTCGGGGCAGGCGCAACGAGTGGGCCGGGTCGGTCCAGTGCAGCGCATCCTCTACAGATCCGTGCAGGATCACGAGGTGTACGCCGGGCTCATCGGCTCGCTCGAAGGTCGTCAATGGCGCGGCCTCACGGTCCCGATCGTAGGCGAGGCCGTAGACGTGCAGCAGTCCCTCGGCGGTGTGCACCGAGATCGGTGATCCGAACGCTCCGGAAGCGAGGACGCGCGCGCCGCCCAGCATCGAGGGCTCGGGGTGGGAATCGAGGGTTGCGGTGTCGTGGCCGCCCGGAACGATGAAAACGGGGCGTCCGGCCTGCGTGAAACGTTCCAGGGTGTCGGTGACCGCTAGCCGGATGTCGCCGTCTGGCTGCGGCCCGTCAAAGAGGTCGCCGGCGATAGCGACCGCGTCGACGTCCTCTTCCTCGGCGATCTCCGGTAGGCGGCGAAAGGCCTCCAGCAGTTGGCGCTGTCGCCGACCAGCGATGTCGTCGAAGCAGGAAAAGGATGCGCCGAGGTGGATATCGGCCAGATGTAGCAGGCGTAGCATGGGTTTTGATGGTTTATGGGGGCTTCAAGGGATGGCGAGTGCCCACTGTTAGTTACAATTAGTCACTTAAAGCTCTCATAACTCACAGAAGGAGCTCAAGCCCTAATTGTCAGCAGGCTAGCCCGAACATCTCAACGGGTCGTGAAGCGAGCGGGCGCCAGGGCCGCGAACCGTTGAGAAGTTCGGGCTATTCGCTGGCCATGCGCCGGAGGACCGTCTGGAGAATACCGCCGTTTCGGTAGTAGTCCACCTCCACGGGGCTGTCGGCCCGGCACAGGGTGGCGAACCGTATCTCGTGGCCATCCGCTTTCCTGGCCGCCACCTGGATCTCTTGCTTTGGCTCCAGGGCTTCAGGAACTTCGATGTCGAAGCTCTCACTGCCGTCGAGGCCGAGGCTGTCGGCGTCCTGACCAGCCAGGAAGGTCAGGGGCAAAACGCCCATGCCGATCAGGTTGCTACGGTGGATGCGCTCGAAGGAAACGGCAATGACCGCTTTGATACCCAGCAGCAGCGTTCCCTTTGCAGCCCAGTCCCGTGACGAACCCATGCCGTAGTCCGGCCCGGCAAGAATGATCAACGGAATGCCCCGTTCCCGATAGCCGAGGGTGGCCTCGTAGATCGGCTTCACCCTGCCGTCGTTGAAGTCTGTAGTCCAGCCGCCCTCGGTCTCGGGCGCCAGCTGGTTGCGGACGCGGACGTTGGCGAAGGTGCCTCGGGTCATGACGTCATGGTTGCCGCGCCGCGATCCATAGCTGTTGAAGTCCACGGGGTGCACCTGCCTGGAGATTAAGTATTGCCCGGCCGGGCTGTCCTCGGCGATGGACCCAGCCGGGCTGATGTGGTCCGTGGTCACCGAACCGCCGACCTTGACCAGGCAGCGGGCAGTCTTGATGGACCGTATCGGCTCGGGCTCCGGCGACATATCGATGAAGAACGGCGGCTCTTGGATGTAAGTACTGCTCGCAGCCCACTCGTAGATCTCGCCGCCGCTCGCTTGTACGGCCTCCCATTCCTCGGAGCCGCCGGCGAAGACATCGGCGTAGTCGTTGATGAACTGATCGCGGCTGACCGCGGTCGCGACGGTCTTCTGGATCTCCTTTTGGCTCGGCCAGATATCTCGCAGAAACACCTCTCCGCCACTGGAATCCAGGCCGATCGAGCTGTTGGTGAGGTCGATGTCCACGGTGCCAGCGAGGGCGTAGGCAACGACCAGCGGGGGCGATGCGAGGTAGTTGGCTTTGATCTCGGCGTGGATCCGTCCTTCGAAGTTCCGGTTGCCGGAGAGCACTGCTGCGACCACCAGGTCGTTGTCCCGAATGGCGGTACTGATCGGCTCGGGAAGAGGGCCCGAATTACCGATGCAGGTGGTGCACCCGTAGCCGACGAGGTAGAAGCCGAGAGCCTCGAGGTGCTCCATCAATCCTGCTTTCCTCAAGTAATCGGTGACCACCTTGGAGCCTGGGGCCAGTGACGTCTTTACCCACGGCTTGCGCTTCAGCCCGAGACGGTGCGCATTGCGGGCCAGCAGCCCGGCACCGATCATGACGCCGGGATTCGAGGTATTGGTGCAGCTGGTGATCGCGGCAATGACCACGGCGCCGTGGGACAACTCGAACTCCTCGCCGTCACAACTCACCAGGGAGTCGTCAGGTTCAGCCACAGCTGTCGTGGTAGCCACCAGATCCGGCACCTGGCCCTCCTTGCACTCGAGACCGCCTTCGTCTTCCCAGCAATTCATCCGCTCCTCGTTGCGAGGCGGCCTCTCGAAGATGGTGGAGAGATCATGACGCCATTGTTTCTTCATCTCGGAGAGCCTGATTCGATCTTGCGGTCGCTTGGGACCGGCGAGGGCTGGCTCGACCGTGCCCAGGTCCAGCTCCAGCTGAGTCGAGTAGGCAATCTGACGGGCCTGGTCATACCACATACCTTGAGCGATGCTGTATTGCCGTACGGCCTGCAAGAGTTCCTCGGGACGACCGGTGAGGCGGAGGTACTCGATGGTCATCTCGTCGACCGGGAAATAACCGACCGTGGCCCCGTACTCGGGTGCCATGTTGGCGATGGTGGCCCGGTTTGCGACCGGCATCTGCGCGAGCCCAGGGCCATGGAACTCGACGAACTTGCCGACGACACCCTGCTGCCGCAGCATCTGCGTCACTCTCAGAACCAGATCGGTGGCTGTGGAGCCTTCCGGCAGGCTTCCTGTCAACCGGAAGCCGATCACCTCCGGTAGAAGCATGTAGATCGGTTGCCCCAGCATCACGGCCTCGGCTTCAATGCCGCCGACACCCCACCCGAGAATGCCGAGGCCGTTGATCATGGTGGTATGGGAATCGGTACCTACCAGGGAGTCAGGGTAGAGTTCGCCGTTGCCGTCCCAAACGACCTTGCCCAGGTACTCGAGGTTGACCTGGTGCACGATCCCGGTGGCTGGCGGCACGACACGGAAGTTATCGAAGGCGCTCTGTCCCCACTTGAGGAACTCGTATCGTTCCCGATTGCGCCTGAACTCCTTCTCGCTGTTGATGGTCAGGGCCAACCCACTGTTGAAGGCATCGACTTGGACCGAATGGTCGATGACAAGGTCGCAAGGTACTAGCGGATTGACCTTCTTTGGATCCCTCTCGATTCGCACCATGGCGGAGCGCATGGCCGCCAGATCGACGACCGCTGGTACGCCGGTAAAGTCTTGCAAGAGCACGCGTCCGGGTATGAAGGGGACCTCGGTGGTAGAGATTCTGGCGGCATCGTAGCTGGCCAGCGACGCGAGATGCTCTGCGGTTACTATGCGGCCATCGAAGTGCCGCAGGCAGGACTCGAGCAACACCTTGATGGAATAAGGAAGGTTGTCGACTGCGCCGAGATCCTCGAGGGCATCGAGACGATAAATGGTCCGCCTGCCCAGGGGTGTGTCCATGCTGTCGCGGGCGGCGTCACGGTAGTTCTTGTGGTCGGCCATCATTTCCTCTGTAGATCGGTAGGATCGCACTCGAGGGAGGATGCGGTCAGCCTCGACACGGAGGTGCAAAGAGGCGAGACTTGCATCAGTTTAGCCTCTCGGGCTAAAGGCTGCAGGAGTCAGCAAGGTGGCAGCGCTACTGAAGGTCAGGCAGAAGTTTGGCAAGTACCGTATTCAGCGACGGCTCGCCGACGGAGGGTTCGCCGAAGTCTACCAGGCTCTGGATACGCTCGAAGGGATCCAGGTGGCCCTGAAGATCCCCTACCCGCGCCACTTGCACTCGGACATGCTGGAGGCATTCCACAGAGAAATCCGACTTGCGGCCAGCCTCGATCATCCGAACATCCTGCCGGTCAAGAACGCCGAGATCATCGACGGCAAGTTGGTGGTGGCCTACCGGCTAGGCGAGACGACCCTTGCAGAACGCCTGCAGCGGCGCCTTGCCGTGTCGACCGGCCTGGAGTGGTCGGAGCAACTCCTCGAGGCCCTCGCCCATGCTCATGGGCGCCGGATCATCCACTGTGACGTCAAGCCGGAGAACCTCCTGTTGTTTCCGCGACGACGGTTACGGCTCATCGACTTCGGTATCGCCAGGGTGGCGCAGGGCACGGTGAAGGAAGGATCTGGCTCCGGCACCTTGGGATATATCGCTCCCGAGCAGGCGATGGGGAGGCCGTCGTTTCGCTCTGACGTCTTCTCGGCCGGGCTCGTCATCTATCGGATGTTTTCAGGCACGCTGCCTGCCTGGCCTTTCGAGTGGCCGCTGCCAGGCCAGCGGCGCTTGGCTCGCAAGTTGCCGGTGGAGTTCGTAGCTTTCCTGCGACGAGCTTTGCAAGTAGACCATCGCAAGAGGTTTGCCAGCGCCGTGGAGATGCTGGCCGCGTTTCACCGCTTGCTGCCGCGTACCCTACGATTCGTGAACGACCACAGACGGCAGCGGAGCAGCAAGCGGAAACGGCGCCGCCGTGGCGCTGAGGAGCCAAAATGGAAGGGGTTGCGGCAGCGAGAGTACCTGCGGCGCCATCGTAAGGCAATCCCTCATGAAGCGAGCTGTCGGCGCTGCCGAGGGCCGCTTGCGGCCGCCATGCGCGTTTGTCCGTGGTGTGGCACCGAGCGGGGAAGGCACCGAGGGAAGGTCTCGTGTCCCGCGCGATGCCCACGTTGTGGCCGCGGCCGCAAGCTCGACTGGCGGTTTTGTCCATGGTGTTATGGGGCGAGCTTCAGGAATGTCGATCAACGTCAATACACGGACGTCCGCTATCAAGGGCGATGCGCCAACCTGGCCTGTAGACGGCGCCAGCTGATGCCGTTCATGCGCTACTGTCCGTGGTGCCACCACAAGGTGGACAGGAAGTGGCTCGTCCCCGGTGTGAGAGAGCGTTGTCACCGTTGTGGCTGGGGAGTCGTAAAAGAGTACTGGAGCCACTGTGCATGGTGCGGGAAGTCAATTGCTTGAAAACGGATCTGCTACTATGAACGAGGCAGTTTCAGGAAGGGAGAAACAGATGCCCCGAGCCGTCTGGAACAACAAGGTCATTGCGGAAAGCGACGCCACCATCGTTGTCGAAGGCAACCACTACTTTCCGCCGGAGTCGATCAATCGGGAGTACCTCCATGAAAGCGCCACACAGAGCACCTGTCCCTGGAAAGGCGTGGCTAACTACTACAGCGTGGTGGTTGACGGCGCAGTGAACGAAGATGCTGCCTGGTATTACCCGGCTCCGAAAGACGCGGCGAAGGAGATTGCCGGGCGCGTCGCCTTCTGGCGGGACGTAAACATCGAAGAGTAGCGGTCTGAGCCGCGGGCGGTTCGAGGCGAAGCAGACAAGAGTTGGTTCTGAGGTGCGGCGACCGGTACAATCAGGTGACCGAGCGTGCTCCTTGCCGCCCTTTTCATCCACGACTATTCCCGGAGTGTGAATGCCTAGTTCAAAGAAATCACGTATCAGGTACCAGCGCCCCAAGATGCACTTCCAGAACATCACCTGGGGAAGCGCCGTGGGCATCGTCGGTCTTCATGCCGGGTGCTTGTTGGCTCCCTTCGCTTTTTCGTGGAGCGCTGTCGGGGTCGCCGTCTTTCTGTGGTGGTTGGCTGGTGGGCTGGGCGTAACGCTCTGCTTTCATCGGCTGCTTACCCACCGTAGCTTCGAAACTCCTAAGATCGTCGAGTATCTGCTCACCGTCTTCGGCAGCCTCAACTGGCAGGGCGGACATGTCCGCTGGGTCGGCACTCACAGGCTTCACCATCGTGACTCCGACACCGAATCGGATCCTCACTCCCCAAGACACGGCTTCAATTGGGCTCACGTGCTCTGGTGTTTCGTCGACGATCCGCTGGGACGAAACCCGCGCGAACTGGCGAAGGACCTGCAGCGTGACCCGGTACATAACTTTCTCGATCGATATTTCGCTCTGCCGCAGCTCGCTTTGGCACCGATCCTATACGCGCTGGGCGGCTGGCCGTGGGTGGTTTGGGGGATCTGCGTGCGAACGGTTGCCTCTTATCACGCTACCTGGTTCGTGAATTCAGCGGCCCACACCTGGGGGTATCGCAACTTCGAGACAGGTGAGGATTCGCGCAACAACTGGTGGGTGGCGCTGATCTCATTCGGAGAGGGCTGGCACAACAACCATCATGCATTCGCTCGCTCGGCGAGGCACGGAATGCGCTGGTGGGAGTTGGATCTCACCTACCTGACCATTCGGTTGATGGGAAAACTGGGTCTGGCCTGGAACATCCACATCCCGCAACAAGCCAGGGCCGGCAAGGCCTGAGCGTGTCGGTCGATCGACCGACTCGAAGGGTCGCGGTACGACGCAGCAGCCGGCACCGCCGCTATGGAACGGGGTACTTAGCCAGGTTGTCGCTCGGGGACAGGCTGCTCGCTGTCAGCCACCGCTCTGGCCGCCGGCATCTCGCCTTCCTCGACGACCCAGCCGTCGAGTAGGTTGATGATCCTGTTGCCGTAGGCGGCGTACGCCTCGTTATGGGTCACCTGGACGATGGTCGTCCCCATGTCGTTGAGACGCTTGAGCAGACCCATGACCTCCTTGCCCTGGCTGGAGTGCAGGTTGCCCGTGGGTTCGTCTGCCAGGATCAGCTGAGGATTCCCGATCAGGGCCCGCGCTACCGCCACCAGTTGTTGCTGCCCACCCGAAAGCTGGCTGGGGTAAAGATTCTTCTTGCCAACGATCTGAAACTTGTCGAGAGTATCCGCCACCAAACTCTGTCGCTCTTGTCTCTTGATGTTTCGGTAGGAAAGGGGAATCTCGAGGTTTTCGTAAACCGTGAGGCTGTCGAGTAGGTGGAAGCTCTGGAAAACGAAGCCGATGTACTGCTTGTTTAGCCCGTTCCTATGCTTGAGCTTCAGCTCATGAACAGGATGATCTAGAAAGTAAAATTCTCCGCTCCAGTCTCCATCCAGCATCCCCAATATGCTGAGGAGGGTCGTTTTCCCGGCACCTGAAGGTCCCATGATGGTGACGAACTCGCCACCCTCTACGTCGATGTTGATGCGGCGTAGAACGTAGGTTCGTCCGTATCCTGACTCGTAGAATTTATCCAAGTTGCGGACTTTGATCATGGTATTCTCGGGCACTGCACTCACGATCTTGCGGGTACGTGCATCATACTACCGCACTCGGCGCACAGTCTTGCAGGAGGATCGCTAGACGGAAGAGAGGCGGCCAACGGTACGCCAGCCACAGCCCCAGGCCGCTCCCCAGTTTTGTCCACCATGGGGACAGGGCCGGCGCACCGTTGACCGCCTCTGTCAGCTGTCAGCTCACAAGAAGCAAGGTCCATGCCAACACTCCCCGTTCGCTGAAGATGGCCAGGGGTTGGCGGTGTGGCGCTGGATTCCTCGCCGGGATCCCTGAATCTGTTCGCTCGTGGGATCGGAGTGTCCCAGAAGCGAACAGCGAC
>JBHHYG010000031.1:0-17315 GCA_046757445.1 Acidobacteriota bacterium | reverse complement strand
TATCCGGACAAGTCGCTGCGAGCACGAGTCAAAGAGCGCTTCCCGAATGCCATCGAGTGGCCTCCGATCGGGTTGCCGGATAACTACCTGGCACTCATCGCGCCGGAACGCTCGGCGTTCGTTCGAGAGAACGAGAGCCCCGTGGCCCATGGAGGGATCACGCTCGAAGAGGTGGCCGTCCCATTTATCCAGATCGAACGCCTGACTAGCCCGCAGCGCACGAGAGCGGCACAGGCGGGGAAGTGACAGTGGCCGCGAGACGCAGGACGATCGGATTCGACCGCAAGATCCAGCTCAACTGGCTGGATGCCACGGCTGACTGGACGGCACAGGGCCTCTCGGCTCCCGAGATTCGGGCAAGGCTGGAACAGCTCCTGGAAGGAAAAGTTGCCGGAGTCGGCCCCCACAGTGCCCGCGGCAAGACGATGACCGTGCTCCTTCACATTTGGGTGCTCGTTCCGGATCACCTGGTGTCGCTGAGAGACGAGGGACTCGCATTGCTACAGGAACGATCGGGGAAGAGCCGCCTTCCGCTGCACTGGGGCATGTGCGTGGCAACTTATCCGTTCTTCCGACACGTTGCCTCCACCACAGGTCGCCTGCTGGCCCTTCAAGGCACCGCTGCTCTATCGCAGGTGACGCAGCGCTTGGCGGAGACCTGGGGCGAGCGCACCACCTTGACACGGGCCGGACAGCGGGTGATCCGGTCCTTTGTCGAGTGGGGGGTTCTGCGCGAGACTTCTGTGCGAGGGATCTTCGCCCGCGCTCCGGAAATCACGGTGGCCGACAACGACGGGGTTGGCCCGTGGCTGCTGGAGGCTGGCATTTCGAACTCCGGCCAACAGGCACGCCCCTTCCGCAGCCTCGTCGGCGATGCCTCGTTCTTTCCCCTTGCGTTGAAGCTGGTGCCTCGAGACGTGCGGAGCAGCCCGAGGCTCGAAATCTACCCCCAGGGCCTCGACGAGGACGTGGTCATGCTGAAGGGGAATCCGTAGCCCTACCATGTGGCTGCGTCGGGGCGCTCCTCTTGAGACTATGTGAGGCGGTTTTCCTCAACCCCACTTGTCTCAGAGGAGCCCCTGAGGAACAACCTCATTCTAGCCTTCACCCTTGTCCACCCTGATCACCCGGGCGTCGTCCTCACCGGGCCGGTAGTCGATCTCGACGACAATCTCCTCTCCCAAGTGCCAGCCGAGCCGCTCGAGGAGCTCGGCCCACTCCACCGCCACCACCCGCTTGCCTCCCGGAAGCTCCTCTAGGCCAAGGTCGGGTAGCGAACCGGCATCGAGGCGATAGAGATCGACGTGGTAGAGGGTGAGGTCACCGACGTGCTCGTCGATCAACGTATACGAGGGGCTGTGAACGTCATCTCCACACAGTCCCATCCCCTGCGCCAGGCCACGCACGAAGACAGTCTTGCCCGCCCCCAGCGGACCGAACAGCAACACCACCTCGCCACCTTCGAGCCGCGCGCCGAGACGACGACCGGCTTCTGCGGTCTCAGCGGCGGCGTGGCTGACGAATCGCCGAGCTCTGCGCATACTCTCGGAAGGCACTCCCGGGGCCGATCAAGTGGCTCAACTACCGTGCGCTCGGGTTCTTCCGCACCCTGCTAATCCTCGAGAGCAGCCTGTAATGATTCGAAGGCATGCGGCAAGTGAGCAACGAGGTCGCCGGCGATCAACGCCGTCTCGCCCAAGGCCTCAGCCGCCAGGTCTCCGGCCAGTCCGTGCAGGTAGACGCCGAGGCGCGCCGCGTCGATGGAATCGAGCGATTGTCCCAGCAAGGCGGCAATCAACCCGGTGAGGACATCCCCCGCGCCGCCGGTGGCCATGCCGGGGTTGCCGGTCGGGTTCATCGCCACACCACCTCGGGGCCCGGCGACGAGACTACGGTACCCTTTCAGCACCACCGTCGCCCGGGTCTGCCCGGCCAACCACGTCACCGCCCGGCGGCGGTCCTCCTGAACCTCGGCCGTACTACAACCCATCAAGCGCCCCATCTCACCGGGATGGGGAGTGAGCACGCGTGGCGGCCCATCGGCCTCGAGCGCCTGCAGGGAATCGACCAGGGCGTTGAGGCCGTCGGCGTCGATGACCGTGGGGATCTCGACCTCCCTGACCGTTCGGCGAACCGCCTCGAAGGTCTCGGGATCCGTCCCCACGCCAGGCCCGATGGCCAGGACGTCGGCGTTGTGGGCCAGCTCCAGCACCTCATCGACCCCGTCCAGACCCAAGCCGCCGCCAGACTTGGCCACGGCCAGGGGATAGACCAGCGCCTCGGTGAGCTGGCCGGCAACGATCGGATAGACCGACGCCGGTGTCGCCACCGTCACCAGGCCGGCACCACCCCTCAGCGCACCCAAGGCAGTGAGCGCGGCCGCCCCGGTGGTGCCCACCGCCCCTCCCACCACCAGCACACGTCCGTAGTTGCCCTTGTGAGTGTCGGGCCGGCGCCACGGCAACAGCGCGGCACCATCCTCGGAACTCAGCATCAGCAAGCCCTCTTCAACCTTCTCGATTACGGTCTCGGGAATGCCGATATCGGCGACCGTGAGCTCGCCGCAGAGCTCCTCCGCCGGTGGCAGGAGATGGCAAAGCTTGGGCGTTGCCAGGGCAACGGTCAGGTCAGCATCCACCGCGGCACCCTCGATCCCACCCGTATCGGCAGACAGCCCTGAGGGAATGTCGACTGCCACCACGGGTGCGCCGGCGGCGTTGATGGCATCAACGACATCGACATAGTAGCCGCGCAAGCCACCTTCGAGGCCGGTGCCCAACAGCGCATCGACGATACAGTCGACGCCCTCCAGGGCCGTGCTGCAAGAAGCCCAGGCACCGGCATCAGCGACCTCGGTGATGGGAACGCCGCGGGCTACGGCCATGGCGTGGTTCAAGGCGGCTGAGCCGTTGAGCTGGTCGGCTCGTGCGAACAGGTAGACGTGGACGTGGCGGCCGAGATTGTGGAGGTGGCGTGCCACCACCAGTCCGTCGCCGCCGTTGTTACCTCTTCCACAACAAACGGCCACCGCAAGCGGCGGCGGGTCGACGAAAAATTCCTCCATCGTCTCCACCACTTGGGTGCCGGCATTTTCCATCAGCACCGTCTCGGGTATGCCATAGACCTCGATGGCCGCCCGGTCACACGCCTGCATCTGTGCCGCTGTGAGGATCCTGATCATTCCTCTGCTCTAGCCCGCATTTCTCAACGGTCTCCTGCTGCGGGCGCGGCAAAGGGCGCGCTCGCCGCGTTACGCTTGCTCGGTCTCCTCGACCTATTGTCAAATACGCCTGCGGAGCCCTCCCGGCGCGCGCCTTGCGCCCGCCCTCTTTCCCACGCCCTCGCGACGAAAACCGTTGAGAAATGCGGGCTAGTGTTTCGAGCGACGATCATCTGCTCTCCGGGCCCGCAGCCACGGCGCCGAGGAGGATCGTAGTCAACTCCCAGATATACGGGAGCATCTCCACCGGCTGTGGCTCGTAGTCGGGATGGATGCCAAGGACCAGCCGCATGAGTTGCTGCCGTGGAGTTCCCCGGTATCGGGCGAGCTGGTCTCTCCAGAAATCATAGAATTCTGCCTGCCTCGTGTGCCCCACCTCACGGAGCACTTGCTCGAGGAAGGCGCGCTCGTCGAGGGTCAAGCTGCGACTGTTGTTGCGCAGCAGTGCCATGAAGGCTTCCGGCTCGTCCCCGCGAGCCGAAAGGAGAGCGACCGGTCCCTGAGGGGACTCTCCGAACAGCTCCCCGACACCCACCCCCAGGCCGCCTGCGATGCGCAGAAGCATGTCGGGCCCGGGGGAGGAGATCTTGCCCGACTCGATGCGGCTCAGATAGCCGCGGTTGATGCCGCTCGCCTGCCCCAAGTCGGCCAGGCTCATGGCGCGATCCAGCCGTAGCTCTTTGATGTTGGAGCCGATGTCCATGGTAGAACGATAGCGGGGCGTTGTCAGATGTGTCAACACACCTGTTGGCCTGGGATATGGATCTGAAACGCCTCATTGACACCTTCGCGACCAGATTCCTATACTCGAGATCTTGACGCCGCGGTCGATCGAAGACACCACAAGCGGCATCTTGGCTTGCTTGCCCACGCCTGAGCGCCACGCTCCTGCCCCCTCATGCACGTTTGCTCACCATGTCACTGCGCACCTTACGGCTGCTAACCGCTGGCGAATCCCATGGGCCGATGCTCGTGGCGATCCTGGAGGGCTTGCCGGCCGGCTTGTCCATCGACCTCGGTGCGGTCAACGACAACCTTGCCCGCCGCATGGCAGGGCATGGACGCGGCAAGCGGATGAAGATCGAACGGGACCAGGTGCGCGTTGTCGGCGGCATGCGCCACGGCCACACCCTCGGCAGCCCCATCGGACTACTCATCGACAACCGAGATTGGCCCAACTGGCAGCAAGTCATGGATGCCGAGCTCTCTCCGTCCGCCGCATCGGGCGAGGAAAACGCGACCGGCTCGACCGCTGAGAGCGGTAACCGACCTGGAGCTCGCGTGGATCGCCGTCGAGTCACCCGCCCACGGCCCGGTCACGCGGATCTGGCCGGCGGCCTCAAGTACAACCGCTCCGACCTCCGTGACGTGCTGGAACGCGCCAGCGCCCGCGAGACGGCTGCGCGGGTGGCGGCAGGCGCATTTTGCAAGCAGTTTCTCCGCCAGCTACAGATCGAGATCGCCAGTCACGTCATCCAGATCGGCGCGGCGCGGCTACCGGCTGACAAGCCCATCGCCCTCGAAGCCATCCGCGAGAGCGCCGATGCATCGCCCGTGCGATGCGCGGATGCCGCCACCGAGGCAGCCATGATTGCCGCCATCGACACCGCCCGCGACGATCTCGACACCCTGGGGGGGGCCTTCGAGGTCCTAGCCAGTAACCTGCCCGCCGGCCTCGGCAGCCACGTGCAATGGGATCGCAAGCTCGACGGTCGCATCGCCCAGGCGATGATGTCGATCCCAGCGCAAAAAGCGGTGGAGATCGGCGACGCCATATGGGCCAGCAGCCAACCCGGCTCCCGTGTGCACGATCCCATCCACTACGACCGCTCAGCACATCGCTTCTTCCGTCCATCGAACCACGCCGGAGGGACGGAGGGAGGAATCAGCTACGGCGGTGAATTGCGCGTCAGAGTGTATATGAAGCCGCTGTCGACGCTGCGCAAGCCCCTTCCCTCTGTCGACATCCTCACCGGTGAGGCGGCGGAAGCCGTAGTACAGCGCTCCGACGTCTGCGCGGTACCGGCAGCAGCGGTGGTGGGCGAGGCGATGCTGGCCCTGGTGATCGCCGACGCCTGCCTCGAGAAGTTCGGCGGCGACAGCATCGAGGAGACACAGCGTAACTTGCAGGGCTTCCTCGAGCAGGTGCGCCGCTTTCCCCCGGCCGCAGAGTAGGCTACCCGGCTAGCAGACTGCCCGCCGACTTGACGGCGACATCGATATCGGTGTCGTTGATGTCGTGGTGAGTGACGAAGCGCACCGTCGTTGGTCCAGTAGCCAGGCAGAGGACGCCTCGCTGCCGCATGCCAGTGCAGAATGCCGCCGCCGACAATCCAGTTTTTGCGATGTCGACAACGACGATATTGGTGTCGACGTGACCGAAAGCCAGCTCCAAGGTGCTGCACTGCAATAGGCCCGCCGCCAGACGCCGAGCGTTAGCGTGATCTTCGGCGAGGCGATCGATCATTGTTGCCAGGGCAACCCTGCCCGCCGCCGCCAGCACGCCGACCTGGCGCATACCGCCGCCGAAGAGCTTGCGCACACGCCGTGCCTCCCGCATCGGCTCGCTGCCGCCCACCAACAACGAACCGGCCGGAGCGCAAAGGCCCTTGGACAGTGAAACCATCACGGTGTCGAATCCAAATGCCAGCGCAGCGGGGGAGTCGCCGCTGGCAACCGCGGCATTGAACAGCCGGGCACCGTCCAGGTGCACGGGTACGCGACTGTCAGTGCATAACTGTAGGACGGCACGGAGATCCTCCTCCGGTACCAGCCGGCCCCCCGCCATGTTGTGGGTGTTCTCGACAATCACCAGCCCTACGGCCGAACGGTAATAGGGACGCTCGGCCAAGTGAGGACGCAGGTCTTCAACCCTGAGCAGGCCGCGATCGCCGATTACGGCGCGAGGCTGGACACCCGAGAGCGCAGCCATTCCCGAGAGCTCATAATCGTAGGAGTGCCCGGAGGCCTCGACGATCACTTCATCTCCGGCACGGGTGTGGAGATGGATCGCCACTTGATTGCCCATGCAACCGGAAGGCATGAACAGGGCCGCCTCGTGGCCCAGCAGCTCGGCACACTCCTCCTCGAGAGCCCGCACCGTCGGATCCTCACCGTAGACGTCGTCGCCGACCTCGGCCTCGGCCATTGCCTGGCGCATGGCTGGGGTCGGCTGCGTCACCGTATCAGAGCGCAGGTCGATGCTCGCTGCCGCGCTCATGCGCCGGCCAGGAACTGTCGCAGGTAGCGACCGGTGTGTGAGAGTTTTGCTGCGGCTACCTCCGCCGGGGTGCCCTCCGTCACCAGCATGCCGCCCTCCTCCCCGCCCTCGGGACCGAGGTCGATGATCCAGTCGGCGGTCTTCAAGAAGTCAAGGTTGTGCTCGATAACCACGACTGAAGCCCCGGTGTCGATGAGCCGGTTGATGGCGAACAGCAGCTTGGCGATATCGTCGAAGTGTAACCCCGTGGTCGGCTCATCGAACAGGTATAGGGTGCCAGCTCCGGCCCCCTCGAGCAGATGGGCCGCCAGCTTGAGACGCTGCGCCTCTCCCCCTGACAGCGTCGTCGACGGCTGCCCCAGGCGCAGGTAGCCGAGCCCTACGTCTTCCAGTGCCTTGAGACGACCTGAGACCTTGCGAATGCCGTTGAAGAAACGGCGCCCCTCACTGACCGTCAGCTGCAATACCTCCTCGACCGTCTTCCCCTGGTACTTGATGTCGAGAATCTCATGACGGTAGCGACTGCCGCCGCATTCCTCGCACGGGAGCCGGATGTCGGGCAAGAATTGCATCTCCACCACCACCGCACCGTTGCCGCCGCAGGCCTCGCAGCGACCACCGGCAACGTTGAAGGAGAAATGGCCCGGGCCGTAACCTCGAGCCCGAGCCTCGCGGCTGCGCGCGAAGGCGCTGCGGATGCCATCGAAAGCTTTGATATAGGTGATCGGATTCGAACGCGGAGTCCTGCCGATGGGTGATTGGTCGACCAGTACCACCCGCTCGATCTGGTCGGCCCCTTTGATACCATCGTGGGCGCCAACCTTTTCTTTCCACGGGCCCAATCGCTGCCGCAAACCGGCGTACAGGACATCGTGGATGAGGGTACTCTTGCCCGAGCCCGACACACCGGTGACGCAACAGAGCACCCCGAGTGGAATTGCCACGTTCAGATTCTTGAGGTTGTGCTCGCGCGCGCCGACAATCCTCAGCTGACCTTCGGCCGGACGCGGCTGCGCCGATACGGGAACATGTCGATCACCCCGCAAGTAGGCACCGGTGAGCGAGTTGCGGGCCTTGCGCAACCCTCCGGGTGTTCCCTGGTACACCACTTCCCCTCCCTGCACTCCGGCCCCGGGTCCGAGGTCGATCACATGATCCGCTACTTCGATCATCGTTCTGTCATGCTCCACGACCAGGACGCTGTTGCCCATGTCCCGAAGCCGCTTGAGGATGCCGATAAGGCGATCGTTATCCCGCGGATGCAGGTCGATGCTAGGCTCGTCGAGCACGTACATCGCCCCGACCAAGCAGGAGCCCAGGCAGGTCGCCAGATTGATACGCTGCGCCTCACCGCCCGACAGCGTGCCGGTCAACCGGTCCAGGGTCAGATAGCCCAGGCCCACGTCTACCAAGTACTGCAGCCGTCCGCGGATCTCCTCCAGCAGCCTCGAGGCGATCATCTGCTCGGCGGCCGGTAGCTCGAGCTCGAGGAAGAACCTCTCCGCCTGGTCGATGCTCAGCGCCACCACCTCGGGCAGGATCATCTCTCCCACCCGCACGTCCCGAGCCTCGCGCCGCAGCCGCGTACCACCGCATTCGGGACAGGGGACATAGCCGCGATAGCGAGACAGCAAGACGCGAACGTGCAAGCGATAGTTCTTGCGTCGCAAGCGCTCGAAAAAGCTCCACACGCCAGCATATCCTTTGCCACCCTCGAGCACCGCTCGCTGTTGCTTCTTCTGTAATTGCTGCCAGGGGATATCCAAGGGAATGTATTGTCGCCGGCAGAATTCCTTCATCTTCCGGCGCCAGCGCCGACGGCTAGGCTTCGACCACGGCTCGATAGCGTCTTCTCCCAGCGACAGGGTCTGGTCGGGAATGACCTTGTCGAGGTCGATCTCGATGATGTTGCCGAACCCCTTGCATTGAGGGCAGGCACCATAGGGGTTGTTGAACGAGAACAGCCGCGGCTCGGGGCGCAGAAAATCTAGATCGCAGCGGGCGCAGCGGAAGCGCCTGTCGAACCGCCGGGGACGCCACTCGTTCTCCGCCTCGAGATAGGTAATTGTCTGGCCGTTGCCCTCGCGAAAGGCGATCTCCAACGAGTCCAGCAGGCGGTCGCGAAGCTCTGCCCGCAGGCGCAGGCGGTCGACGATCACCTCGGCCTGCCCTCCCTTGATCCGATCGGCGAGATCCTGAAGGCGACGGGCTGAAAGCTCTGCCTCTTCTCCCTGCCACCAGAGACGCCGGAACCCTTGCTGTAGGAGCGTCAGGAAGCGCTCGGCGCGAGCAGGAGGCTTGTGGGGTAGCGGCACCGGGAAAGTCACTAGCGCCTTGCAGCCAGGCATCTCCTGCAACAACTCATCAGCTGCACTGGCTGGCGAATCCGCTTGCACAGCCTCACTGCAATGGGGGCAGATCGTCGTGCCAACGCGGGCAAACAAAAGCCTGAGGTAGTCCTGCAGTTCCGTTGCCGTGCCGACCGTCGACCGGGAGTTTCGCGGCGGTACCTGTTGCTGGATCGCCACAGCCGGGCAAACCCCATCGATGGACTCCAGGCTCGGCTTTTCCATGCGCTCGAGGAACTGACGTGCGTAGGCAGATAACGACTCCGCATAGCGACGCTGGCCTTCGGCGTACAGAGTGTCGAAGGCGAGACTCGATTTCCCGGAACCCGATACGCCGGTGAACACCACCAAGCGCCGCGAGGGAATATCCAGGTCGACGCCCTTGAGGTTGTGGACCCGGGCGCCGCGCACGGAGATAGGAGCGCGTGCCGCGACCGCGGCTTGTGAAGCGGATGGGGTCATGCGTCGACAGCGGGCAGGTAATCAGATCTTCAGAGAAGCCAAACAACCCATGCTAGTATGGACATCCCCTCTGGACAATTGATCGCCTTCCTCAAGTAGGTTCCTGAGGGCCAAGGCCCCATCATGGTAACGGGCACCGAGCGTCACATCCTCATCGTCTGTCACGGCAACCTCTGCCGCAGCCCCATGGCGGAGGTGCTGTTGCAGGCCCAGCTGCCAGCCAACGAGTGGAGAGTGAGCTCGAGCGGTACCCACGCCATTGGTGACGATCCTCCGGCCCCCGAGGCACAGAGGGTGGTGGCGGAGATGGTGGGTCTCGACATCTCCTCACTTCGTTCGACCCCGGTGACGGTCGAGGATCTACGCCGGAGCGATCACATCCTGACCATGTCCAGGCTGCAGGCGGCCGAGGTCGTGGCCCTGGCGCCGGAGGTCGCCGAACGCACCCGGCTGCTGGGTGGCTTTGCCCCGGCTGCCGAGGAAACGGAGTTGGCCGCCGACCCGCGCGCTGGTAACGCCCACGCCGAGGAAATAGGCGATCCGCTCGGCGGCGAACCCGAGACCTACCGGCAATGCTGTGACCGGCTCCTACGGGCGACCGGCGCAGTGGCACGCTGGCTGTCGAGGGGAGCGGAAGAAGAAGCTGCGCCGCCCGCCGCCAGGTCGTGGCTGCAGCAGAAAGGCGACGCGCCGCTGGTGGTGATTCGCTACCGACCCTGATTCGCGCTGCCAAATAGCCGCGCGACCTCATCGACCGCGAAGGCCGGAAGCTCGCGCCTCTCCCTCCCCCGCCGCAGGATACGCCCCGCTCGCTTCTCGACCAGCCGCCCGATGAGCTGGCACTCAACGCCAGCATCGGCGACGGCAAGGCTGACGCACTCGGCCTGTTCGGGTGGCGCGGCGATCAGCAACGCACCCGACGCCAAGGCACCCAACGGATCGATGCTGGCGGCGGTGCACAGGAGCGCACCATCCGGGTCGAAAGGAATGGCCGCGAAATCGATCTCGAGGCCAACCGAGGCGGCGTCGGCCAGCTCGTGCAACCCCGTTGCGATACCCCCCTCCGTAGGATCGTGCAGCGCGTCACCGGCTGCAGCGGCGGCCACCGCCTCGGCAACCACCGAGATGCCGGGCCGGTATAGGAGCTCGCTGCAGCGTTGCCAAGCCGCCTTGCCGAGCTGCCTCAGTGCCCATTCGCGGCGCTCTCTGGCGATCAGGGCCGTAGCCTCGAGGGGCACTCTCTTCGTACAAAACA
Source organism: Acidobacteriota bacterium (assembly GCA_046757445.1). GTDB lineage: Bacteria > Acidobacteriota > UBA890 > UBA890 > UBA890 > JBHHYG01. The sequence goes on along the minus strand of JBHHYG010000031.1, from coordinate 6,810 downwards.
GCAGATCGCCGGCGGCGGCATCGGCGGTACATAAGAGTCTTCCCTCTTCCACGGTGCCCAGCATGGTGCCGACGACGAGGGGACGCGGCAGATCGGTGCAGATCTCGGTGTGGCCCCCGCACCATGCCGCGCCGATTTGGCCACAGGCCGATGCGATGTCGACGAAGATCTTCTCGATCTCCCCATCTGTTGCCACCGGAGGGATGAGCAGAGTGGCGAGAAACCAGCGGGGCCTCGCTCCCATCGTGGCAACATCGTTAGCGTTGACGTGTACGGCGTAGTAGCCAATCGCCTCGGTGGCGAAGGTGATGGGGTCGGAGGCTGCCACCAGGCACAGGTGGTCGAGCTGGAGTGCTGCCGCATCCTCGCCGATGGCCGGCCCCACGAGCACATCCTCGCTCGTACCGCCAACGTGTGCCTCCAGCAGGCGTCGCATCACGCTATGGGGTAGCTTGCCGACGGGGTAGCGGGTAGCCATGAATTGCCTGACGGGGGACAATGCCGAGACCGTGGCCATCGTATTGAGAGCAGCAGGGTCTCGCAACACTCGCCCGGGGCCCCGCCTCGACAACGCCTGCCAGGAGCATGGTAGATCCCACTGACAGTCGCCAAGGCAGCAGCGACGGGCGCCAAGCCGGCGTCAGCGAGGAGGCGTACTTCCGCCGCATCGAGGAGCATTTCGGCCAGCGACGAGGAGGCCCTATTTTGCTTTCACCACGGGATTGGCAGCTGATCCGAGACTGGCGACGACAGGGGATCCCCTTGGCGGTGGTGCTGCGCGGCATCAACCAGGCATACGACCGGTTCAAGGCCTCAGGCCCGCGGCCGGACCGCATCAATTCACTGGCCTATTGCAAGCAATCGGTCCTGGCGGTTTGGGAAACCTACCAGCTGACCCATGCTGGCGACTCCCGACCGGCAGCTGAGCCGGTGGCGCCAACCCCGAGCGCTGCCCTCCACCTCCTAGCCGCTGCCGATGCCTGCCGGGCAGCTCGCCAGGCCTTCCAGCTGCCTGCGGTGCGCGACGCCCTCGTCGAGACCGCTGACAGGCTCCAGCAGCTGGCCGACAAAGCAGAAACCGGCAGGATCAAACCTCGGGATATCGATGTCGCTGCCGGAACCATCGAAGAGGAACTCATCGGCCATCTCAACGCTTATTTGGGTGACGCCACTGTCGACGTTCGCGACCAACTGGCAACGCTTGGCTTGCCACGTTTCAGCCCCTACGCCTTCTAGATATCTCCTGCCACTGCTGTCTTCGGCCTGGTTGCTCGGCTGCTGGCTCGGAACGGGTGGCCTTCTCCCCGCCGGCCTTGCCGCCAGTCTCGCCATCGGCCTCACCGGCGCAACCGTGCTGCTGCCAACCAGGGCCGGACCGCTGGTCGCCGCGGCGGCCCTAGGTGCCGCCGGAATCGCTAGCGGTGCCACCGCACATCGGCCACCGGCAGCGAGCTTGCTGGTCGATCACCCCCGCACACTCGCGGGCCCTTGGCAGGTTCGCGGCGCCCTGAGCCGCGATCCAGAGGTCGGCGGAGCTCATTCCACCGTCGACCTGCGCCTCGATGAGGTTCGCGTCGACGGCCGTTGGCAACAGTGGACGGTGCGCGTGCGCGCCACGGTAGCGGACCCACAGCCGACGGTGGCGTGGAGGTCGGGAGACCGATTCGAGGCCTTCCTATCGTTGCGGTCCGACAGGCCTCCGGCAAATCCGTCACTCTGGCGCCGCGATAGCCTGCGAGCCAGCGGCGCCGAACTCCGTACCAACTTGAAAAGCTTCCGCCAGTTACGCCCACGAGGTCGAGCATCAGGTCCGACGAAGTGGGCGGCTGACGGCCGTCAACGGCTGCGAGCCGCCATCAGGGCACGCTTTCGGCGACACCAAGCGGTATTCCTGGCTCTCTTTCTCGGCGAGCGCGGCAGCGTCGAGGCCGACTTTACCCGCTCTCTGGCACGATCCGGACTCATTCACCTGCTGGCGATCTCCGGCCTGCACGTGGGTATCGCGCTGGCCGCAGCCTACACAGCGGCCAGGACGATAAGCCTGCCGAGGCCAGTTGCCGCTGGCGTCGCCGGCCTCGCCCTTGTCGGCGTCGAGGCCCTGGTGGCCAACAGAGCGCCGGTACGGCGGGCTGGCCTGATGGCCGCTGCCGGCTTGGGGGGCATCGTCTTCGGCCGTCGAATCCGTGCCCTCGACAGCATGGCGCTCGCCGCCAGCTACATGGTGCTGAGGGATCCCTGGGTGAGCCGCAACCTGGGCTTCCAGCTCAGCGTTGCGGCAACCGCTGGGATCCTGCTGCTGGCAGCGGATTTGGCGGGCGCCAACAACGGCCGGCTACGCTGGGCCCGATCCTTGTTCGCGGCCTCGACCGCCGCCCAGGTAAGCGTAGCGCCACTGCTGGCCGCAGCGACCTATCGTCTGCCAATGGCTGGGCTACTGCTCAACCTGATGGCCGTGCCTTTGTTGGCAGCGGCGTTGCTCGCCGGTGCGGCGGCCCTGTTGATCGCGGCCCTCGGTTCCCCTCCTCTCGGCGACTTGCTGGCGGCTCTGGCGGAAACTTGTATCGACGGCCTCTCAGGCCTGGGCCATCTCACGGATAACTTGCCTTTCACCCGGCTGGCCGTGCCGGCTGGCCGAGCACCGCTGCTATGGCTGCTGGCCGTCGCACTCTTCTTCGGGCTGCGAGTGAAGGGGCAACGACGGGGCGCCTGCCTGGTACTGGCTACCTGTGGGTTGCTTGTCGCCGTGCACCGACCTGGGCCACCCGCCCACCTCCGGCTGCTGGTGCTCGACATCGGCCAGGGCGACGCGCTGCTGGTGCAACCGCCCGCATCAGATCCGGTGGTCGTGGATACCGGGGGTAGCCGAGGCGGTAATTTCGACCCCGGAGCCGCCATCATTGCCCCGGTTCTGAGGGCCATGGGCATCGTGCGCCTGCAGGCGGTGGCCGTCTCCCACCTTCACAGCGACCACGCTGGCGGCGTCGCCGGATTGTTGGCCGAAATCCCGGTTCGAGAACTCTGGGTCGGTAGCTTCCCGCCCGACGCTGCCGCCGGAGGCGCACTGGTCACTGCCGCAGGACAGGTTCCCATCCTGTCGCTCGCCGGCGGCCATGGACGGCCGCAGGGCCCGTGTCGATGGAAAGTGCTTCACCCTGCAGGGAGCTGGTTGCGACCCGGCGGTATGCCGATCTCGAACGATGCCTCGTTGGTGCTGGGGCTACGCTGCACCGAAGCTAGCGTCCTGTTGACCGGAGACGTCGAAGCCGATGCCGAGGCCGATTGGACGAAGGCCCAGGCGGCAACGGGGTTCCGGGGCGCCGTGCTCAAGGTTCCTCATCATGGCAGCTCCACCTCCAGCAGCGTAACCCTACTCACACGGATGGCCCCCCGGCGGGCGGTGATCTCCGTTGGCTGGCACAACCGTTTCGGCCTGCCAAAGGCCGAGGTCCTTGCTCGCTACCGACAGCGGGGCATCGCCCTGTACCGCACCGACCGTGACGGGGCGGTTACCGTGACGATGGGCCAGCGCATCCGCGTACGCGGAGAGCGCTGGACGCATGGACGAGGGAACAAGTCCATCGGCGGCTGGCTGCGATGAGATGCTGTAACCAGCCTGCCTTCTGCTGTTTGTACGCGGCCCGCGACCGAGGCAAGTACGGGGAGCGGCGTTGGCCGGCAAGACTACGAAGGCGAGCCGGGGTCGAAGCAGGCCCGGCAGCGAGCCTCGTAGACATCCTCGGCGCCGACCACGACGCGCTCGTTGCTGGCAATGATCCGCTGCGAATAGTTGGCCGGAGCCCCGCAGCGGACGCAGATTGCCTGCGTCTTGGTGATGTACTCGGCCACCGCTAGAAGCTGCGGGATCGGCTCGAAGGGCAGGCCACGAAAATCCTGGTCGAGACCAGCAACAATCACCCTGCGACCTTCGTCGGCGAGCCGCTGGCAGGTTTTCACGAGGCCGTCGTCGTAGAACTGTGCCTCGTCGATACCCACCACCCGCGTATCCTCCCCCACCGCCTCGAGCAGCTCGGCGGAGGTGGCCACCCGCTGGCTGGGGAGCCGCTGACGGTTGTGCGAGACGATGTGATCCTCATCGAAGCGGTCGTCGAGCCGCGGCTTGAACACCTGGACCTTCTGGCGGGCGATCTCGGCGCGACGCAAGCGGCGGATGAGCTCCTCGCTCTTACCCGAGAACATGCTGCCACAAATGACTTCGATCCACCCGCGCGGCCGGCCGCCGGGCTGAGGTTCGGCGCCGGCCATGCCGTCTACCTCGCCGGCGAGGGAGCCCGCGGGCCTTCTGTTGGTATCGAACCTCCGTCCTCTGTCCATAGGCTCTATTATCCACGTTCATCAACAGCGGGAGTAGGCAACTAACCCAGTGCTATAATCAGCGCCACTGACACTCCATTCAACGGCGCACCAGGAGCCGTGGAAAAAGCCACGCAGTCGCAAGCTCAGGATGCGCCGACGCCGTGGATTTCCCTGCTCGACCGCCTCGACCGGCTGCGCCGTGGCATCCTGTGGGCCGTCATCGCGACCATGGCCGGCACCATGGCCAGCTGGGCGTTCTCCGACCGCATCTTCGGCTTGCTGGCCGCTCCGTTGACCGCCGCGCTGGCGTCACAGGGTAAAGACCCACGACTCGCATTCACGCGCCTCACCGACCCGTTCATCGTTTACCTGAGCGTCGCCCTTGGCGCCGGCATCATCATCGCCATGCCGGTGATCACCGCACAGCTCTGGCGGCTGATCGCCACGCGGTCAGGAGGCCGCCGGCTGGGCGGTGCCGTGTTCTTTGTCGTCGCTGCCTCCCTCCTCTTCCTCGCCGGCGTCGTTTTCGGCCATCTTGTGTTGTTGCCTATCGTCGTTGGCTACCTACTCGGTATCGCCGCTCATTTGAACCAGGTGATTACTGCCCGGGAGTACTTACGTTTCGCCCTCCGACTACTGCTGGCCATGGGGGTCGCCGCCCAGCTCCCTCTACTGTGCTACACCCTAGCCCGCTTCGGCCTGGTCACCGCCCGGAAGCTGTGGCGTTGGTTCCCTTATGCCACCCTCGTCATCTTTCTTCTGGCCGCCTTGATTACCCCTCCCGACGGGGTCAGCCAGGTTATGGTGGCCGTACCGATGTTGATCCTTTACGCGCTCAGCATCGCCATAGCTGCACTCGTTGGCTAGCCCGAACTTCTCAACGGCTCGCGGCCCTTGCGCCCGCTCGCTTCACGAGCCGTTGAGAAATGCGGGCTAGCGCCCCTTGACCTGCTCCCAGAGCTGATCCATGGCCTCAGGGTCACTGACTTTTCCTGCGACAATCTGCGGTTCGATGCTGCGGAAGCGTCGCTCGAATTTATCGCTCGCATGTCTCAATGCGACCTCGGCAGACAGTCCCAGGTGCCGGGCGAGATTGGCTACGGCAAATAGCAGGTCACCCAGCTCTGCCTCGATGTCGGCCCCGGAAGCGGCCTGAGGCGACTCGCCGCCCGTATCAGGTTGCAAGACTCCGGAGAGCTCGGTGAGCTCCTCCCGCACCTTGGCCATCACCTCGGCAACACCCGGCCAGTCGAAGCTTAGCTGCGCCGATCGTCGCCCCAGTTTCTCGGCGCGAGCCAGTGCAGGTAGAGCCGCTGGCATGTCGTCGAGCACCGAGCCGCCACCGCGCTCCTGCAATTTCATCATTTCCCAGCGGTGCAAGACCTCCTCGGAGGTCTCTACTCTTTGGCCCGAGAAGACGTGCGGGTGGCGTCGAACCAGCTTGTCAGAAATTCGCGTGATCACCGCTTCGATGTCGAATTGCCCCGCCTCCGAAGCGATCTGCGACAGAAAAACCACCTGCAGGAGCAGGTCACCGAGCTCGCCAGCCAACTCCCCGGGGTCACCGTCATCAATCGCCTGCACCACTTCATAGCTCTCCTCGAGGACATAGCGGCGCAACGATCGGACGTCCTGTTGTCGATCCCAAGGGCAACCTTGCGGGCCTCGCAAGATACGCATGATCCCCACGAGTCGCTCGAAAGCTTCGGTCGCAGCCGACCTGTGTGCGCCCACATCCCCTCCTGGTGTCTGTCGTGGCCGCTCGCACGGAGAATTGTGGCTGGATCCGCCGAGTGAGTCTACCGCGCCCCTTCCCTCTCACCCACCGCGCCTGCAGCCTGCGTTGCGGGGCACTGAACGACATTGCTACACTCGAGATCTATCTGCGACTGACTGATGCCAGCGTAGACGGAACCCGTGGACGACTCCAATGAACGACGATCAGCCACACAGCGACGCTGCCGACGAGGAGGAAGGCAGCAGGCCACGCATCAAAGTTACCGACCGCCGGCTGTTCGACAGCCAGGGCAATCCCCGAAGCCAGGCGGGCGAAGAAGCTGCCCTTCCTGTAGAGTCCCCTGGCAGTGACCCTACACCCGTAGTGACCCAACCCGGCCCCGGCGATACCCCGGCTGATGTCACGGCGCCCCCTCGACAGGCAAGCCAGCACCGGCGCATCGTCTCCCCGCAGGGCCCGAGCGTTGCCGAGACGCCACGGGATTTCCCCGCCTTCGTCGAGAGCCAGTACCTCGAAGCCATGCTTTTTCTGGGCGCCGTGGCCCATCCACAGAGCGGCGAGGTGGTAGAGGATCTCGAACTGGCAAAGTACAAGATCGACCTGCTGGGGATGCTACAGGAAAAGACCACAGGGAACTTGACTTCTGAAGAGGGCGACTTCCTGGAGAATGCTCTCTATCAATTACGATTGCTCTACCTGCAGAAGACCAAGGCGACTTCTACTTAGGGCCAGCACAGAAATAACTTCCCAGAGTTCGG
>JBHHYG010000030.1:0-17590 GCA_046757445.1 Acidobacteriota bacterium | reverse complement strand
ACTCGTGCAGTACGTCGAGCACCCGAGCCAAGCGCAACGCCGCAGACGCGCGCCTGGCCGCCACCGTAGCAGACCGCCGTTGAGATATGCAGGCTAGATCCGAAGGCTAACTCCATGCCGCGCCGTCCTTGACGGGGGCGGCCTGCATACACATAATTACATCCAGAATGTGTATACTGGTCTGACCAGAGACGATCATGGGTCGAACAAACATCGTGCTCGATGATGAGCTGCTGAGCAGGGCCAAGAAGCTCACCGGGATCAAGACCACGAAGGGCGTCGTCGATCACGCGTTGCAGGAGCTCGTCCGCCATAAGCACCAGCGTGAGCTCCTCGCGCTCCGGGGTCGGATCAGCTGGGAGGGCGACCTCGACCAGATGCGCCGAGCTCGCCGGTTGAGATGACGCTCGTCGACACCAGCGTCTGGGTAGATCATTTCCGTGGCCGGCACTCACCCGCAGCAGCCTACCTTTCGGAGCTGATCGAGGAGGAGGAAGATATCTGCACCTGCGGGATCATCCTCACCGAGGTTCTCCAGGGCATCCGCGCCAATGCCCAGTATCGCCGCACCCGGCGCCTGTTCTTGCACCTCGTCTACTTGCCCGCCCGTCAAAGCGCCCATCTACTCGCCGCCCACATCTACCGATCGGCCCGCAAGCGGGGCGTAACGATCCGGAGGTCGGTGAATTGCATCATCGCGGCGTGCGCCATCGAGGCGCGGGTGCCTTTGCTGCACCGTGATCGCGATTTCGATGAGATTGCCAGAATGTCGAAGCTGAACGTCGCCGGGCCACCGAGCTAGAAACCGACGGGATCGTCAGGCCCCGGCTTCGGCCGGTACGGACGCCAGCGCGATGCGTGCGCTCGGCCCGGCTTCGTGCCTGCTCGGAGAGCCCGTCCAGCAGCCTACGGAAGCGGCCGGTATGCACCCTGACGAGTTGCTCGAGGGCGTCGTCGGAGAGCTCGAAGTGCGCCATTGCCTGGCGGCGGGCCTGCACCTGCCAACTGCCAAATGTAACAAGCACCTCTATATATCGACCCTTTATATATAGATCATCTTAGAAGCAAGAACGGTGCCTCCGTCAAGCCCCCTGCCAGACGAACACACTCGGCGCCTCCGGGGCGCGTTTTCTTTTTCGCATTACGTTGCATATACAACTCGACACTGGAGGTAGCGGCGGAAGCAGCGATCATTCATGAGTTCGGCAATATTCACGACTTATACTTCCCCCAGAAACAGTTGCGCGGCTCGATGGCGAGCGACGCGTCGGATCTCGAAGGGGGCCTCGAGCAGGTCCGCGCCGGCAAGATCAAGCCCTCCCTCGACCGCACGCTTCCTCTGAGCGAGGCGGCCAACGCGCATCGTCTGATCGCCGACAACCGAGTCGCGGGCAACCTCGTCTTGTTGCCCTGGGCGGCCTGACAGATGGACGACGGAATTCCCTCTCTGAGGATTTCTCATCGCTCTAGCGACGAAGCGCGATGAGGAATGCCGTTAAATCGGGCTGCCGACCTGCGGTCCTGGCGCCGCTACCAGAGGTGGGCGGAGGTTGAAAGTCTCTTGCACCGGCTCCGGTATCCTATATATTATGTAGCAACAACATAATGTTCCTGCTACATAATACTCATGCGACTACCCTTTCTGAATCGGGACGAAGAGGTTTCGCGGCTCGAGAGGCTTGTTGCCCGCCGCGAGGGCTGCCTCGGCGTGCTCTACGGTCGCCGGCGCTGCGGCAAGTCCAGGTTGCTGCGCGAGATTCTCCCCGGCGGCCGGGCCGTCTACTACGTCGGAGACCATCGGGAGAGTGCACTGCAGAGATCGAGCCTGGCGACGGAGATCGCCAGGCTGATCTCCGGCTTCGACCAAGTCACCTACCCCGATTGGGATTCCTTACTGGCCCGCTGGTGGGACCAGGCAGGTGCGGGAATGGTGCTGGCCCTGGACGAGTTCCCGACCCTCGTCTCCGCCGCCCGCGAGCTCCCGAGTGTTCTTCAAAAGTACCTCGACCAGCGGTCTGAACGGGGCGTCCACCTGCTTGTCGCGGGCTCCTCGCAACGCATGATGCAGGGACTGGTCCTGGACCGCACCGCGCCTCTCTTCGGGCGGGCGGCTGAGATCCTCAAGATCTCACCGCTGGCGGCCGGCTGGATCCGCAAGGCCCTCGGTCTTCGCGATCTCGTGAAGGCCGTTGAGGCCTACTCCGTATGGGGCGGGATCCCACGCTACTGGGAGCTGGCGGCGGACCTCCCCGACCTGGCGACGGCGGTTCGAACCTTGGTGTTGAACCCGCTCGGAGTGCTTCACGAGGAGCCCACACGCCTGTTGTTGGATGACCTGCGCGACACCGCCCAGCCAAGTTCGATCCTGAGTCTGATCGGTCAAGGGTGTCACCGCGCCTCCGAGATCGCCGCGCGCCTTGGGAAACCGGCGACGCATCTGTCGCGCCCCTTGCAGCGCTTGCTGGAGCTAGGTCTCACCGAACGCCAGATCCCTTTCGGCTCAGCGCCGCGCGGTGGCAAGCGAACGCTCTATCAGATCCTGGATCCGTTCCTGCGCTACTGGTTCCGCTTCGTCGAGCCCAACCGCTCGCGCCTGGAAGCGGGGCAGCTGGCTGCGGTCGAAAAGGATGTCGCGTGCCGTTTTTCCCACCATGTCGGCGAGATCTGGGAGGAGCTCGCCCGGGCGAGCGTCCCACTCCTCGACTGCTTCGAGAAGACGTGGGGGCCGGCGAGCCGGTGGTGGGGGCCCGGCCTGGATCGCAGGCCATTGGAGGTGGATGTCGTCGCGCAGAGCGACGATGGAGATGCCATCCTTGTCGGGGAAGTCAGGTGGGCGAACGAGAAGAATGTCCCTCTGCTTTTGAACCGTCTGCAGAAGAAGGCCGACAACCTCCCGTTCGTCGGAGGGCGGGAAGTGTTCCTTTGCCTTTGGCTGAAGCCACCGGCGCGGTTGCCAGCGGGCGGGCAAGTACTGACTCCCCGCCAGGTTCTGCAAGTCCTACGCTAGAGGAGGGCGATATAGAGAGCTACTCGTCCGACGGCGCCACCGGCGGGAAAGAGCTTCAGAGCCGTGGCTCGCGAGATGATGTCGACCGGCAAGGATCCCTCCGTATCGTCGGCGCCGAAGAACCGACCCTGGTTCGCAACAGCTTCGACGAGGAGATATCTCGGCCCTTTGCTTGCGAGAAGGGCGGCTCTCTGACCACACTGGGAGAACCTCCGTGGCGTTGTCCAGCGTCGCCTCCGGTAGTGGCATGGGCCGGGATGGAGGGTTGGCTGGCAGGATGAGAAACGATGGAGGTCAGCACCGCTGATGCCCACGATGCCCTTCGAGACATTTTGGAACTGGCTTCTCCGCCACCCCAACTGCATACTGCGCGCCGGCACGCAGGAGAGCGTCCTCTACGATGACGACGACCTCCACTGGCACTTCGCCGTCGAAGGCAGCGTCTTTTATGTCGAGGTAATCTGCGGCAAACGGTTGCTGGGCGAGATCTCCGTCGACTCGGAAAGGGTCACCTATGTAGAGTCGGTCGGAGAGGAACGAGAAGGAGAGCACCTTTTCGAGCTCATCAGCGAGGACGAGCAGGCACGCTTTTCCCTTTACTTCTTCGTTCTCGCGCACGGCTTCGAGGAAGGCGAGCTGCGGCGGCACGAGCGCGCGCCGTGCACTGAGGCAAACCGCCACCACGCTGGTCGGCAACCAGGACCGTCGGCGAGGATCGCTGGCAGCCGACACGGGGTCGATCTACCTTGCACTTCTCTACTAGACTACCTTATATTCATATGTAGGGGGTCGTGCTCGCCGTGCACGATCGTGAACCGGCCGCTCCATTCGCGGCAGGTAGCGAGGAACCGTGAACAGGGGAACAGGTAAGAGAGCGACTCGACCGCTGGGCATCACCTCGGCCGCCATCCTCCTCGCCATCCAGCGGGGAACCTCGTATGGCTTCGACATCATCGAGCGAACCGGGCTGCCGAGCGGCACCGTCTATCCGACCCTCGGTCGCTTGATGCGCGCGGGCTACCTCGCGGCCGAGTGGGAAGACCGTCAGATCGCCGACCGCGAGCGCCGGCCGCGGCGGCGCTACTACGACCTCACGCCGGAGGGCGAGGCAGCGTTGCAGCGGGCGTTGCAGCGTGTGGCACTGGTCTCGGTCCTGGCCGACGCCGAGGACGCCCGATGAGCCGCGGCCAGACTTGGCTTGCCCGGCTGCTTCTGGCCGGCATCAGCCGGCTCGTGCCGCGGGGCGCGCGCGCCACCTGGCTCGAAGAATGGCACGCGGAACTCTGGCACTGGCACAACGGGCGGTTGGGCGTTTCACCGGGCCGCCCCACCGCGGCGGCGCTTCTCCTGCGCGTGCTGGGCTCGCTGCCGCACGCCCTTTGGGTGCGGCGCAACGCCCGGCGCCCGAGCTCCGCCAACAACGACCCCGGCCATCGCTCCCGCTCTGTAGGAACCGAGGCGCTGCAGTCGTGGATCGAGGATTTCCGGCGCTCCGCCCGCAGCCTCTGCAAGTCTCCAGGCTTCGCGCTGGCTGCCATCTTCACGCTGGCGCTGGGCATTGGCGCCAACGCCTCGATGTTCACGGTCATCGATGCCGTGTTGATCCGCGCGCTACCCTTCCCCGAGCCCGAGGAGCTCTTCGTCCTGTACGTCGCGAACAGCGAGAGCGGCGACGACACCGCCTTCTCGAAGCCGAACTTCGTCGACACCGCGGACCGCGTTGAAAACCTCGACTCAATCGCCGCCTTCCCCGCGATGCGCTTCTCCGGCCTCGTGCTCACCGGCGACGGCGAGCCCGAGGAGCTCGAGACCGCCTACGTGACCGGCGGGTTCTTCGCGACCCTCGACGTGCCGATGCTCGCCGGCCGCGGCTTCGGCCCGGGCGAGGACGAGCCGGGCGCAAACAAGGTGGTCGTGCTGAGCGAAAGGCTCTGGCGCCAGCGCTACGGCGCCGACCCCGGAATCGCCGGCCGCGAGGTGGCGCTCGAGGGCGAGGCGTTCACGGTCGTCGGCGTCGCCCCGGCGGCGCTGGAGCTTCCCTCGTCCGACGCCGATATCTGGGCGCCGCTGTCGCTGATCTCGACGGATTCGATACCTCACCAAAACCGCTGGCTCCGCTGGCTCATCGCCATCGGCCGGCTGCGCGACGGCGTCACCATCGACGTCGCCCGCGACGAGCTTTCGGCCATCACCGCGGGCCTCGAGCAGCAGTATCCGGAGGACAACGAGGGATGGAACGCGGCCGCGGTGATGCCGCTGAAAGAGGCGATTGTCGGCGACGAGCGGCACGGGGGATTCGCCAGAGAGCCCGAGCCAGCCCTCTACGTCGCGAACGCCCAGCTCAGCCGCTGGCGGCTCGTGCTCATGGTGCGAACCGCGGGCGACCCCCGCTACCTCGCCAACGCCGTTGTCGGCGCCATCCATGAGGTCGTGCCCGAACAGCCGATCCAGCGCGTCTCCCCGATGACCGAGGTCCTGGCGGAGACGGTCAGCAGACCGCGGTTCACGACCTTGTTGCTCGGCAGCTTTGCGGCCCTAGCGCTGACGCTGGCCGCGATCGCCATCTACGGCGTGATCTCCTACACGGTGAGCCGACGCATCCACGAGATGGGTGTCCGCGTTGCCCTGGGGGCGGGCCGCGCCGACATCCTGCGGATGGTCATCGTGCAGGGAGTCACGACGGCTCTCGTCGGGGCCGGAATCGGGGCAGCCGCGGCCGTGGCGCTCAACCGCTTTCTGGCAGCCATGCTCTATGAGGTCAGCGTCATCGATCCGGCCATCTACCTGAGCGCCGTGGCCGGCTCCCTCGCCATCGCCGCGCTCGCCTGCGCGATCCCGGCCCGCCGGGCAACGCGGGCGGACCCGGTGCGGGCGCTGCAGAGCGAGTGAGGCCCGGGCTCGCGCCCGGGATTCCTGCTAGGAAGTGAGCAAGACGGGCTGGTTCGAGAGCCCCCACATCTCCGCCGACGGGCGGGCGGCCTCCCGATGCGCCTGGAATCGCTCGAGGAAGTCGAGCTGTGGCGCCAGCAGGTGGTGGCGTAGGCGGATGGGATCGCCGAGCTCGAGGTAGGGCTCGTTGTCCCGATCGTACGGGAGCCATTCGGGCAGCCCCTCGCCGTTGGGATCGCCGGAGGCGGCGAAGCTCACCCAGTAGCGAGATATCGCATCGGCGAACTCGAACTCCGCTGAAGGGAAACGGCGACCCGTCCGGCGCAGGTTGTCGAAGACGTAGGTGACCTCGGCGGCGTGAAAGGCGCCGTAGAACTCGCTGTTGGGGATCGGCGGCACGTGGCTGAAGAAGTAAAGATAGGTCGGGGAGCCTGCCACCGCCATGGCGCGCGCCCAGCTGCGCATATCCAGCGTAAAGGTCTCGTCTCGCAGGCTGCCGAGGTAGGCACCGATCGCTTCGTCCACGTTGGCCGCCGGGTAAAAGGTGTCGAACTCGCCGGCCATGTCGCCGTAGCGGGAGGCGACGCGCTTGCGGTAGTCCTCGAGGGTGCGGGGGATCGCGGACAGGTCGGCAAGGGTGGTCATCTCGTTGGCGTTGGATCCGACGATCACCGGCACCTGATTGTGCTCGCCGCGGGCGAGGATCCTGCGCACCTCGTCGGGCAGGACCCAGCCATCGACGATGGGCCGCATCCTGAAGCGTTGCCGGTCTGCGGCGAACACCTCGACGAGATGCCCGGCCGGCAACGCCCGCAGCTCCTCGAGGGAATCTGCGCCGGCGGCCTTGGCGAAGGCGACACCGATCCGTTCGGCTCCCCTCTGGCCAACACCATCTGACTTCAAGTGTGTCATCGGCCCCAGCGAGCCGCCGCTCTCACCGATGGCCCGGTGGAAGAGGCCGGCGGCCAGCGGCGATGCGACCAGCACACTGACGCTGGTGGAGCCCGCCGACTCACCGAAGATCGTCACCCGCTCGGGATCGCCGCCGAAGGCGGTGATGTTGCGCTGCACCCATTCGAGGGCGGCGATCTGGTCGAGCATGCCGTAGTTGCCGGAGGCGCCATACGCCGACTCTCTGCTCAGCTCGGGATGGGCGAGGAAGCCGAGCGGCCCGAGCCGGTAATTGAGGGTCACCAGCACCACTCCCCGCTTGGCCAGCGCCGTGCCCTCGTAGGCGCGGTTCGAGCCGGCACCGTCGCGGAAGCCGCCACCATGGATCCACACCATTACCGGCCGTCTCTCGTCGGGCCCCGAAGCTCCAGTCCAGACGTTCAGAGACAGACAGTCCTCGCTTTGCGGCCCCTTGAGCGCCGAGAATCCCGCCGGCGGCGCCGGTTGCGGACATTGCGCACCGAAATCCTCCGCCCGCCGCACTCCCTGCCAAGCCACCACTGCTTGCGGCGGCCGCCAGCGGCGATCGTCCACCGGCGGGGCGACGTAGGGTATTCCCTTGAAGCTGCGGATGCCGTCCTCCGCCTTGCCCACGATCCTGCCGCCCTCGACAAGAACCGCCTCCTCGCTGGCGACACCGGTGAGAGCCACGGTCAGGGCCAGCGCCGCGGCGATCACCCCCGCTACCACCCCTGTTTCGTCCAACAACCACCTCCCTGTCGAAGGGTCATCATCGATGCGGCCGTCACTGCACGCCTCCCCATGGCGGCCATTCCTCGCTCCCGACCATTCAGGCAGGCTCGGGCATCGAAGCAAGCGGATCGTAATCGGATCCGCTCCGTTCAGCTCGGCAACGCTACTCCACTGGATTCCGGCAGGAGAAGCTGGCTGCCTCATCCGGGCTGCCGGAGCCACCGTAAACGGCCACCTGTGGGTAGGGGCAGAGGGGGCGGCTGCGATCGACGACCCTGTCTTCACCGACGTGGGTGGCGAGCAAGCTGTCAGGTGCCTTGCCTTCCTCCACCCATGTCTCGATGGCTCGCAGCCAATCCACCCTGCTGGGGCCGGAGCCGCCGCCGCAGTGCAGCACCCCGGGCATCAGAAAGAGGCGGTAATAGTCCCTGATCTGAGTGTCCACTGTCTCGACCGCCTCGTAATAGTCGATCGTCGCCAGGGCGGTGAGCGCCGGGTCCGACCAGCCGTGCCACATGATCAGCTTGCCACCGGCCTCCTTGAAGTCGCTCAAGTCGGTGCTGGTGGCGTTCAGAAATGAGGCGGCACGGGCGGTATCTTGCTCGTAGCTCGAGAAGTCGTAGGTCGAGTAATCCCAATCCGGGTCGTCGAAGACAAGATACTTGTACATCTGCGTGCCGAAGGCGAAATGCAAGCTGGGGATGCCCGGGCCGAAGGCATCTTTGCCCCCCGTGATCCACCGGTCCCAGCCGCCGCGGTCGTTCTCGTCACCGAAGGGGAAGCCGGGGAAGATCTTCTTGCCGTCCACCTCGAGGCCGTCATAGACGGCATCGATGGCCGCCAACTGCGCTTGGGTCACACAACCTTCAGCGGCCACATCGTGGCGACAGCGCGGCAGGCTGGCGGTGGTGAAGGGGCAGCTGCGCGGATCGCTGATCAGCCCGTCGGCGAGGCCGTCGAGCGAGTCGCAGGCATCGAGGATCGCGGATTGCAGCAGGGCCCGGTTCGCGGCCGTGATCACGGGCGAAGAAAGGTCGTTCGGATCCGGATAGATCGCCTGCAGCTCATGAATGTAGGCGGCCCCCTGTCCGTTCCAGTTGTAGATCGGTACCCCGGCGATGATGCCGTCGAAGTCGGCCGGATAGCGCTGTGATTCCACCATCGCCTGGCCGCCGCCGCGCGAGCAGCCCATGAAGTAGGAGTGGGCGATGTCACCATCGTAATAGGTGCGGATGATCTGCTTGGCGGCGTCGGTGGTGCGATGCACGGCCCGGTATCCGAAGTCGAGCTCTCGCTCCTGGTTGTCGAGCGCCCAGCCCGCCTCGATAGTGCTGCCGCTATGGCCCGTATCGGTGCCGGCCGTGGCGTAGCCTTTTTCGAGCGCCGTCCCCCCTGCCAGATTCGGTGTCTGCGCCTGGTTCTGTACGCTGCCGACGAAACCGCCACCGCCACCCATGACGAACTTGCCGTTCCAGTCCGCCGGCAGCAGCAGCTCGAAGTTGATCTCCGATCCGATCACCCCGCTGACCTTGCAATGGGCCGGCAATGAAGCGGCCGCGGCATCATCCCCGGTAACCTCCTCGGCAGCATCCTTCGTGACCTCCTCGGCGGCAAGGATCCGAAGTTCGGGCAGGTCCAAGGAAGGAAGCTGCGCGCAGGTTAGCGGCGGCTGCGCACAGGCAACGACGGAAACGGCGAGGGCGAACCCGACCAAAAACAGACGAAGCGAACCGTGGGTTGCGTCAGGATTCATCACTGATCTCCTCCGGCCAGCTGGTAGAGAAACGGCAAGCAGCCCCGAGCCTACTTACCTACCACTCGAGTCAGCTCATCATGTACCATCTCTTCTCTGGCAGTGCGAGGGAGCCGACAAGGTGAAAGCCCACCCTTGGTGCTCCGGTACGCAAGCGAAGTGACGGCTGGTAAGATGTGCAAAGCGGATCAGAGGCAGCAGATGGCAACGCTCGAGCGGCCGGGTGCAGGGTCGTGCCGAGGACGGTCCCGGACAAGCACGGCGCCACTCCTGGCGCTGGCAGGAACTCTCCTGACCTCCCTCGCCCAGCTCGCTGGGGTCATGCCGGCTACAGCATCGTCTTCGGGACGATCGGCCCCAGTCCGAACGTCGGTGTCCGGGGCAAATGCCGTTGTCAGCCAGCAACGATACAACCTCGACGCCTTCCACAAGTTCAAGATCAAGGATCTGCCGCCAGAGTACCGCAAATGGCTGGTGGAGGAAGTCGGGTGGATTATCACCGACGAGGAGCGTGAAGTCTTCTTGCGCATCGACAACGATGCCCGGCGCGACCTCTTCATCGAGGAGTTCTGGGGGCACCGGGACCCCACCCCCGGCACGCCGGCGAACGAGTATAAGGAAGAGCACTACAGACGATTAAACTACGTCAACCGGCACTTCGGGCGCGACACCCCGCGGAAGGGGTGGCAGACCGACAGGGGGCGGACCTATATTTTGCTGGGAAAACCCAAGATCAACCGGCATTTCTCCGAGATGATCGTGCGCCCCATGGAGCTCTGGTCCTACCAGGGCAACCGTCGCTTAGGTCTGCCGTCCTTCTTCAACATCCTCTTCTTCAGGAAAGAGGGGGTCGGTGAGTATAAAACATACAGCCCCATCATGGACGGGCCGTATGAGCTGTTGAACCCGTCGGGCGGGCTGGACGTTTTGCACTTCGCCGAGAAAGGTTCCCCGAATTCCGACACCTCGACAGTAGGGGCGATCTACGACGTGCTCCAATACGTCGACACCGAGTTGGCCGACACCTCCTTGAACCTGATTCCGGGACAGATCGGCCAGGGACTGACCGGCCACATCAGCATGGTCTCGGACATCCTGCTGGGGGAGATCCAGGACCTTCCCAGGAAAATCATGCCCAACGCCGAGTATGCCTATAGGGTGCTGGTAGGCTCCATCGAGGCCGATGTCCGCTACGAGACGCTGCCCCTGCAAGTCGTCGCCTCCGCTCTCCTTGATCCCACCGGTGAGCCCTTCATCCACTACGCCTTCAAGGCCCAGGGCCAGCGCCTGAACCTGCGGCAGCATGAGGACAAGTACTACTTGACCTTCGATATCTCCGGCTCCTTGACCGACTCCGAGCATCGCGTGGTGAAGGACATACCGGCGGAAACCTTGGAGGCATCCGATCTTAGCGCGGAAGAGGCCAGGCAGCTGCGCTCGGAACCGTTGGTCTACTTCGACAGGATCACATCGATCCCTGGAGACTATGACTTGGAACTGGTCGTCGAGAACAACGTCTCCCACGAGTTCGGCCGCTCCAGCTTTCACCTGCGAGTGCCAAAACCCTGGCCGGAGAAGCTGTACTCCTCGCCGCTGCTTCTGTGCACCCAATTCCGCTTGGTGGACGGTTACCGACCCTTTCTCAACGCCTTTCCTTTCCAGGTCGGGCCACTGCTGCTGCTGCCGGCGTTGGTACAGGAGGGCTTCAAGCCCGGAGATAAGGTGCACCTCTTCCACCAGATCTATTTCCCGCACCAAGACAAGCGGCCCGTGACCATCACCTATCGGCTGGAACGGAACGGAGTGGCGGTGATCGAGAAGATCGTCCAGAGGGACGCGAGCGGCGCCGACGCCTACGGTACCGTGAACCAGGTCATGAGCCTCGACCTGGCCGACGTACCTCCTGGATCGTACAAGCTGACGGTGGACCTGGACGCCGATGAAGATCCGCCCTTCTCCTTGAAGCTCGAGGTCAAGGAGCCCGATCCTGACGCCAGACCTCCTTACGCCCATCCCGAGGCGCAACCGCCGGTGACTGACCGCAAGATTGCCTTGGACCGGGCGAACCAGTACCGGGCAGTAGGCGACACCGAGGCGGCCATCGCCACCCTACGGAAGGTCTTGACCCAGGAGCCCGGGTTGCAGGAGGCTTTGAAGCTGCAAACCGAACTGCTCATGGAAGCTGGACACTACCAGGAGCTCGACGGGCTGTTGGCTCCGAGGCTGGTGGATCACCCCAACGACCCGGACCTCCTCCTAACCCTGGCCGAGACCAATGCCAACCTCGGAAACCACTACGACGCCATCCGCTACTACGAGCGGGCGCGCCTGGCCGGCCTCCCGGATGACCCGGAGCTGTTGAACACCTTGGCAGCAGAGTATTTCGCCGACGGCAAGGTGGAGAAGGCGCTGCAGCTGCTGGAGCAGTCGCTGAAGATGCGCCCAGAGCAGCCGGCAATCCGCAAGCTCCTCGAGAGAGTGACCCAGCAGGCAGAGGCCAAGACCCGGTAGCCGAGACCGCGAAGGGACGGGCGGGCGGGTAGCGTACGGTTCCTGTGCCAGTACCTCTAGCCGGCGCCCTCCATGTCCGAGATGATGGCTTGTCCCTGTTTTGGTCGACCGAGGCTAGTGCTATAGTGGGGCACCGCGATATATAAGGAAGATCGAAGGGACAACATCCAAAGGGGTCCCTGATAGTGGAGTCAGGCCGTCTTCGTGCCCGCGGGTTGGTACCGTTGCTGCTTCTGGCGATGCTCGTCACGCCGGCAGCCGGTGGTGAAATCCAGCAAGGGAACCCGAAGCAGGCTCCTCCTCCCCAGTTCGGTGCCTCCGTCGACCTGGTCCTGGTGGACGTGACGGTGGTGGATGCCGATGGGCAGTTCGTCCCTGACCTCACCGCCGCCGACTTCCGCGTCTTCGAGGAAGGGCGCGAAGTTCAGGTGGAGTTCTTCGCTCTCGAGAGCTTCGTGCCGGACTTCGAGGCAGGCGCGGCGGCCACAGGCAGCAGCCACCAGGCTGCTGCTGCGGACGGCGAAGCTGGCAGCCGCCGGCCGGAGGCCACCGCAGCGCTGACGCGCTATATCGTCCTGTGCGTCGACGGGCTCAATACCGAGGTGCCGGACTGGTTGCGCATCCGACCCCACCTGGTGCGCTGGGTCCAGCAGGGACTGCGGCCGAACGACCGGGTCCTGCTCGCCTACATGGGTCCCGACGGGCGTTTGCGGCTCACCAGGGGTTTTTCCAGCGACCCCACGATGCTCACCGGCGCCCTCATGCAGATTGAGGCGAACCGTGACCTTGCCTTCGGGATCCGCGAGAAGGAGAGGGATATCCAGGAATCGATGGCGGTGGAAAACGTCGGCGCTACCACTTCTCCCTTGGACCCTGCTTCGGATGTTGATATCGCGAGCTTGCGGCAAGGGGCGAAGCTCGCTGACATCTATGCCAGGGAGCGCCGTCGCGATGTGCTGACCGGCTTGGATGTTCTGCAATCGCTGGCCCAACATCTGGCCGACACCTACCTGGTAGAGGGTCCAAAGGTGGTGGTGCTGGTATCCGGAGGGTTGCCGGAGACGCCGGGGCTGAACTACCAGCTTCTCGTCGCCCAGCAAGCTTATCGCGCAGGCCCCACCATCCAGATGAAGAGCGGGCTGCAAGCCTACCAGCCTCTGACCATGAGCCGGTCATCCGGAAAGCAGATCACCGGCGAGCTCATCAAGGCCCTCGGCCATTTCAACCGTCTCAACTACACCTTCTACACCATCGACGCCAGTGGCCCCTTCGGCGCCGACGGCCCGGACCTGCAGTCCCCCAACCCTACACTCACATCGACCCAGCGCTCCGAGGTCGAGTGGGACGAGCAACGGGGCCTGGTGCTGCTGGCTGAAGGCACTGGCGGGCTCGCTTTCACCGGCACCGTCAACTACGAGCGGATCTTGCAACGAATCGACGAGGACACCTCCTACCGCTACGTCCTCGGTTACGTGCCTCCGCCTCACGATCGCAAGGCAATCGACAAGGGCAAGTTCTACCGCATCAAGGTGGAGGTACAACGATCCGGGGTGAAGGTCCGAGCACGCCAGGGATACGTGGACGGCCAGGGCGGTGGGAAATAGCTCCGCCCTGCGGTCCTAAGGGCAATAGGCGCGCTTGCCCTGAGGCACGGCCGGGGGCTGCACAATCGACGAATCACAAGCTGAGGATCCGGGGAAACCAATTTTCTGGATTGAACTTCAAGCTTCTGGATCGAGCCTCCAAAATCCTGTGGTACCTCTACTTCCCCGTGGATCAGCCCAGCTGACGGCTTTCCCTCCCCAGAGGCACCAAATCCACGGCCAGAAGGTGAATTTCAGCCTCGCCACGGCTTCGGCCCCTGTTCGCGTACTGCCAGAAATTTGTTGGCACCGATCTTGCAAACTTTTTTGGAATATAGGCGTATGGCGTATAGAGTTCCGGTGCGAAAATCGGAAGTCTCGGTCCGAGAAGGTGGAAGTTACGGTGCAGAGACCTGGTTGCAGCTAGGGCAGCCAAGACTGCGCTCAACCTGAGGGAGGTTGGCGATGAGTCGGTACGTTAGAGCGGCACTGCCGCTATTGATCGCCGTGGTTCTGGTGGCGCTTGCGCCGGCGAAAGCTTGGGCTCAGGGGGCCGAAGGCGGTCATGCAGAGATCACCATCTGGACGGGTGGGCTGATCGGCGATAATTTCTCCCGGGGAGGATCCAACGGAGTTGAGCGTGGCTTCCGGGACGGGATCGCCTTCGGAGGCTTTTTCGATTACTTCTTCCGTGGCGGCCCCATCGGCGTTGAGGGAGCTGGCACCCTGAGCGAGGGTGCGGACCTCAGGATCGGCGGCAACTCCCTCGACACCCGCACCGGCTATGTTGATTTGAGCCTGATCGTACAGGGCAAGTTCGGCCGCAACGGCACCTTCCGCCCCTACGGCTTGATAGGCCTCGGCTTGCAGCGCACCACATTCAACACCGTCCAGGAACCCAACGTTTTCGAGAACAGCTACGTCTTCGGCGGGGGCTTCAAACTAGCTACGTACAATTTTTCCCGCGGCCGTTGGGGGGTACGGTTCGATATCCGTGCCCACATCACCGACATCAATGGAGACGGGATCTCTGCCCCCGCCCGGGAGTCCCTCATGTTCCTGGCGGGCGACAGTGAGACGGTGATCAACGTCATTCCGAGCATCGGACTGTTCTGGTCCTTCTAGCTAGGTGCACAGACTGTGTGTGGCAGTTGTCCACAAACATCCGGGCCGCTGGAAGCGGCCATCCGCAAAGGTGAGAGAACCATGAGAAAGAGCTTGACATACATCCTCGGTGTGGTCCTCATTAGCGCCTTGGGCGCCGGCACGGCCTTCGCTCAGGCTGAAGGCACCATCACGGGCTCGGTGAGAGATCCGGACGGGGGGCCGCTTCCGGGCGTCAGCGTAACGGTCACCGGTCCCATCCTGCTGGGAGCCCGGACGGTGGTAACCGGGCCCACCGGGGGCTATTCCTTCCCACGCTTGGCGGCCAGCACCTACGACCTGAAGTTCGAGCTCAGCGGCTTCGCCACCCTCATCCGCGAGGGCATCATCCTACCCACCGCCCGCACCATGACGGTCGACGTGATCATGCGGCTGGCGACGGTGGAGGAGACCATCACGGTCACGGGTGAGTCGCCGATGGTGGACGTCAAGACCACCGATGTGGGCGCCTCCTATACCGCTGATCAGATAGCGGGAGTGCCCACCGCCACCGACATCTGGTCGGTCCTGGCCATGACCGAGAACATCAATATGCGGGCCTACGACGTCGGCGGCAGCCACAAGAGCCAGCAGCTCAACTACGACGCTGCCGGGCTCAGGAGGCAGGCGCGAGTGATGACCGAGGGGCTGGACTCCACAGAGGGCACCGGCGGCACCGGCTTCTACTTCGACATATTCGCCAACAGCGACGTGCAGATCCGCGCCGCCGCCACCGACGTGGAGATGGGCCAGGCCGGGGTGTTCATCGTCCAGAACACCAAGACCGGCGGCAATGAGTACACCGGCAGCATCAGCCAGACCTTCGAGGACGACTCCTTCGTACGCGACAACATCACCGACGATCTGCGATCGCGGGCGTTCACCGGCAACCCCAACCTTCAGTTCCGCGAGACCCACCTCGATGCCGGTGGGCCGGTAAGCAAGGCCAACGTCGACAAGCTGTGGTTTTTCGGCACCTTCAACAGCTTCAGGATCGACAAGGAAGTCTCGGGGATCGACCCACAGCTAGCCACCGACATCGGCGAGTTTTTCGTCTACTCCGGCAAAGTCAACTGGAAGGCCACTTCGAAGGACGAGATCATCGGCTTTGCCTACTGGCAGCTCAAGGAGAAGCCGCAGCGGGGCCTGAGCTCCACCGTCGCTCCGGAGTCGGTGCTGGGCCAGGCATCCTGGTCGCGGATGTGGAAGGGCGAGTGGCAGCGCACCTGGTCGGACAACCTCTACTCGGAGATGGTCAGCGGGGTGATGGGCTTCACCTGGCCCATGGTGCCGAAGGTCGATCCGGCTATCAAGCCGCCGAATCGAGACCTGATAACCGGCCAGGCGACCGGCGCTGGCACCAGCGGCGGCCTGCTACCGTTTTTCCCCTTCACCTTCCGGCGCTACAAGCCCCAGAGCCGGGGCACCGCTTTCCTCTTCGAGGAGGGTGCGGGCGGCACCCACGACCTCAAGTTCGGCTACGACTTCATGATCGACAGCGCCCAGCTCGGCCAAAACCTCAACTCGGGCCCCTTCGTGCAGCGCACCAGGGAAGGTGTGCCGTCCGAGGTGCTGCTCACCAACAAGCCGCTCTTCCCCGACGACCGCGACCGCCACTTCGATATCTACGGGCAGGATTCCTTCACCTTTGCCAACCGCGTGACCTTCACCGGCGGCATCCGCTTCTCGCGCCAGCGCCTGTACAACAAGTCCACCACGGTGCGACCGTTCTTGACGGACTTCTTCGAGGCGGGCGATAATCCTCCCCTCAAGCACAAGACCTTCGACAACATCTCCCCCCGCGGCGGGCTGGCCATTGACGTCCTGGGCGACGGCAAGGCGGTGGCCAAGGTCTCCTGGGGTCGTTTCTACGAGAACGTCGCTGACCGGTTCAGCAACCTCAACCCGGCCGGCCAGCAGTCCAAGCTGTTCGTCTGGAACGATATCAACAACAATCTTCGCTTCGATGGTCCCAGTGAGCTCGGCGACCTGATCAGCACGCAGGGAGGCGGTGGCGTCACCGCACTGGATCCCGGCATCAACAACGCCTATACCGACGAGATAACGGCCTCGGGCGAGGTCCAGTTCTGGGATGAGAGCTCGGTCCGTGTCGGCTACGTCAAGAAAAGGCAGAAGGACTTTTTCGACACCATCGACTTCGCCCGCGAGGGAAAGCTGACCGTGCCCTTTCAGGCGGTCGACCCGGGCCCTGACGGGCTCACCGGCACCGGCGATGACGGGGTGCTGAACCTGTTGACCGTGCCGCCGGAGCTTCTGGGGGTGAGCGATAACCTGCTCACCAATTTCCAGCCGCGCCGCGACTACGACAACCTCGAGCTCTCCTTCCGCAAGCGAGTGAGGAGGCTGCGGAACACCTTCGTGCGGGCCTCCTATACCTTCCAGTGGCGGTCGGAGATGCAGCCGGCGTCATCGTCCCAGAGCCCGCTGAACGCCCGGCCGCTCTTTCCTGGCTACTTCCTCAACCTCAACCCCAACGTCTCGTCGATACAGGACTCGACCCTGTGGGATGTCAAGTTCACCGGCCATACGCAGCTGCCTTACGACATCGGCTTCGCCGTCAACGCCTCGATCGGCAGCGGCTTCAATTTTGCCCAGCAGGTCAGCGTCAACGGCGGATTTGGCACCCGGCGTGTATTCAATGAGGATATTGATAACAACCGTTCCGACACCGTCTACCTGGTCAACATGCGGGGTGAGCGGGAGTTCACGCTTCCCTCGGGCCAGTCGATCCTTGCCTTCGCGGATGTCTTCAACATCTTCAACGAGAGCCCGGAGCTGAACTTCATCCAGCGCAGCGGCTCACGCTTCAACCAGATCATCCAGGCCCTCGACCCGCTCACCCTGCAGCTTGGCATTCGCTACGTCTTCTAGGGAGGGCGGAGCAGGAGCCCGAGCGAGCGTAAAGAGAGCGGGCTCGCGGCGGGCCGGCTGAAGAGAGAGCAGAAACGGGCCCGGCGGCTCATGCTGGGGGGCCCGTTTCTTGTATTGTCAAATACGCCTGCGCAGCCCTCCCGGCGCGCGCCTTGTCGGCGCGGGCCT
>JBHHYG010000029.1:0-17820 GCA_046757445.1 Acidobacteriota bacterium | reverse complement strand
GATCCCTCCACTTTTGCACAGTACTGCATATGAACCAAGGCGCCAGTTTCAGGCGCCACAGGCCGACCGGGATTCACGACAGCCTGCACGATAAGATAGCCGGTGGACGAAGCAGGGCCGGGGGAGGGGGGTATTGTGTGTGGAGCTCTGTATGCGAGGTGAGGCTCGAGAGCATCGGCTTCGGCGGAGAGCGCTGGCTGGCAACCAGGTGCTCCTAGCCGCCGTGGCGTGGCTTGCCGTCTTCGGAGGAACCGTCCAAGCGGAAGGGCAGCGAGCGACAGGACAGCCGCGTCAGCAGCAGGCAAGGCACGGAGGTCAGCAGGCGCGAGATCGCATGCCGGTCTACCGAGCCGGAGTGGAGCTTGTCGTTCTCAACGTCACCGTGATCGACGACGACGGCGAGCCGGTTGCCGACCTCGAGCGAGACGATTTCCGCCTCTACGAAGACGACGTCGAACAGCTGATCGCGCTCTTTGCCACCTCCGCCGACACTCCCCTCGATGTCGCCCTGCTGCTCGATGTCAGCGGCAGCATCGCGCAGAGCGCCCCAACGATCCGCGAGGATGCCAAGGCCTTCTTGTCGGCCCTCGGTCCCGGTGATTGCGTTTATCTACTGCCCTTCCGGCAGGTCGTAGGCGCGGGAACCTGGGGCGCTGCCAACAATCCGCACCTGGCGCAGACCATCGAGGAGATCGAGCTGAACGGGGGAACGGCCCTCTACGATGCCCTGTCCAAGGGCCTGGAGAACGTCGATCGTAGCAAATACGCAACCATGGAAGAGGGGCTCGCGAGCAGTGGGGAGACCGGCTACGAGGGTATCTTCTGCGGCGCACCGCTTCCGCCACCCGACCCCGAGATTCCCGGCTCGGTGCGGCGAACGGCGTTGGTGATCCTCAGCGATGGCGGCGATGCACACAGCGTCGCGACCTACGCCGATACGCTGGTGGACATCTGGGCCACGACCGTCCCCATATTCCCGGTCGCCATTGGCCAGGCGCTGCCGCCGAAACGGAGGCGCATCGGCAACATCGGCGATCGGGGAGCGGCTCGCTACCGGCAAATGTACGCCTACAGCAAGGGTCTGGAGAAACGGCTCGACCAGCTGGCCCACATCACCGGGGGCCGGCTGATTCTCGGCACTGGGCGCAGGAACGTAGCGGAATCGTTCGAAGAGGTGGTGAGAATGCTCCGCTCTTCCTATCTCATCGGCTACCACCCACCGGCAGAAGAAGTCTCGAGCCCGAAGGCCTCTATGGCCTGGCACGACATCCGCCTCGAGAGCTCGCGTCGACACCTGCAACTCTTCGTGCGACCCGGCTACGACCGAAACCGCGCCGGCACCCAGGGGGCGAAGAAGATCGTCGCCGCGGTGCCGGAGCTGATTGCGGACGGGCGGGCGATCGAGGCGATCGAGCAACTGAACCTGGCGCTTCGGCTCGATGGCACCTACTGGCCCGCCTACCTGCAACGCGCCCGCGCCCTCATTCATCTCGGGCGTCTCGAGCAGGCACAGACAGATCTGCTGCGCCTCCTCGACCTCAGGCCCGATGCCAGTATCGCCCGCGGACTCCTGGCCGACACGGCCTACCATGCGGGGGACTTCGAGTCAGCCTGGTATCACCTGATTCGCGCCCATCATGGCGGCATCGATGTCGGCCCGCTGCTGGCCGAGCTCCGCTCGACGCAGGCGCCACCGGAGGATCTCCAGGAGCAGCTCCTGGCCCCGAGAGTTTTTGTTGATGCCGGGCCGACGCCCGCAGGTCTCGACCAGACGGCGCTGCTGGAGGTTCTTCGTAGTCTGCGGAAGGAGATTTCCGCCTCGCCCGATGTCGGCCTCACGTCATGGGTAGTGTTGGCAAATTACAGCCTCCTGCTGGAGGCCGACGAGGTACGCGGGACCCCACGAAGGCTCGAGGGCAAGCTGGTGATCTACAGCGCTCCGGGCGAGGTGGCGCATCGGCAAGACCTCGAGATTCCCAATCTGGACGATCGACACTCCGTCGAGGCCAGCATCTCAGTGGCCTTCGAGAAGCTCCGCCGCTGGTTGCTGAAGAAACCTCGAGCTAGGCGTTTGTCTCTCGGTGGGGCGCACGATAAGGTCACCTACATGAGGATTCGGGCCGTTCGCGCAGACCAATCGAACCTACCTCACCACGGTTCGTGGCGAGGGCGCGCAGGGGCCCATTCAAGTGCCCTAGCCCGCATTTCTCAACGGGTCGTGAAGCGAGCGGGCGCAAGGGCCGCGAGGACAAGGCGCGCGCCGGTTCGAGGGCGCAGGCGTACTGGTGCAGTACGTCGAGCCCTCGGGGCAAGCGCAACGCAGTCATCGCAGCCCTTGCCCTTGCGCCCGCGCAGCCGCGAGCCGTTGAGAAGTGCGGGCTAGTCGACGGGAGTCCACAAAGATGAGCTACGAGATGAGACAACGATGGTTGCCCTTGACAGGCTGCGCGCTCCTCCTACTGGCAGCATGTCAGACCCCACCGGCACCGTCGGGCGACCAGGCTGATACGGGAGCCCCGGCCGCTGACGGCGGCTCGGCCGAGGCGGGATTCGCCGGAGCCATCGAGGCGGCCCAAGGGCTCGAGGCCTGGCGTGCCCACCCAGCAATTGGTGCCGACATCGTGGTCACCTTCCGGGGCAACACCTCCCTCGATGGGCGGCTGGTTTTCAAGACCGACATGGGAGGCTCACGGGTAGAGCTCGCCGACGGCACGGTGGCGGTCTTCGACGGCACGGACGCCTGGGTGTCGCCGGCCTCGTCGTCGTTTCAGCGCGCACGCTTCCACCTCCTCACTTGGCCCTACTTCTTCGCCGTACCGATGAAGCTGCACGACCCGGGAACCCACCTCGAGCCAACCGGCGAGATGCAGCTACAGGGACAGACCTACGACACCGCCAAGCTCACCTTCGGCGCTGGCGTCGGCGACAGCCCCGACGATTGGTACGTTCTCTTCCGCGACCGTGAAACCAACTTCCTGCACGCCATGGGCTTCATCGTCACCTACAGCAAGTCGGTGGAAGAAGCGGAGGCATCGCCCGAGGCGATCACCTACCACGACTACACAGACGTCGACGGTGTCCGTATCCCCAGCCGCTGGAAGCTGTGGCGCTGGAGCCCTCAGGGGGGAATCGAGGGCGATCCCATCGGCGAGGTCGAGCTCTCCGGCGTCCGCTTCCTCGAGCCCGGGCCCGAGACCTTCGCGCGGCCGCCGGACTCGCGCCGCGCCGGACTGCCCGGGGAGAGCTAACCACACCGCCGCTGTCCAGGGTGGTAGCATGCTGCGACATGCAGGTGATCGTCGTCAGCCAGCAGCAAGTCAGGCGCCTGCTGCCGATGGCCGAGTGCATCGAGGTCATGGCCGGGGCGCTCGAGACGCTCGCCCGGGACGGGGCGATCAACCCACTGCGCTCGGCTCTCTTGCTTCCGGGCAAGATCGGATTGTTGGGAATGATGCCGAGCTTCCTGGAGGAGCCGCCGGCCGTTGGGATCAAGGTGGTCACCGTCTTCCCCGGCAATCACGGCACCCGCTTCGACGCACATCAAGGAGCTGTGCTGCTTTTCGAGACGCGAAACGGCTGCCTGCTAGCGATCATCGATGCCAGTGAGATCACCGCTATCCGCACCGCCGCCGTGTCAGGACTGGCGACCCGGCTTCTGGCTCGCGAGGAGGCGGCGGACCTCGCCATCCTCGGCACCGGCGTTCAAGCGCGCACCCATCTGCAGGCCATGCTGGCGGCCCGGCCTCTCCGTCGCGTGCGTGTCTGGAGCAGAAATCCGGAACACGTGAGAGCCTTCGCCGAGCGCCAATCGACGCGACACGGGATCGAGGTCGAGGCCGCCACATCAGCGCGCCAGGCGATCGAGGGCGCCGACATCATCTGCACCACGACCTCCTCGAAGGAACCGGTCCTCGAAGGCGAGTGGCTGTCAGTAGGGGCCCACATCAACGCCGTCGGCTCCAGCATCCGGTCCACGCGCGAGCTTGACACCGACGCCGTGGTGCGGTCGAGATTGTTCGTCGATCGCAGGAAGTTCACCGTCAACGAGGCCGGTGACTTCCTCTTTCCGAAACAAGAGGGTGCCATCGATGACGCTCATATCCGTGGTGAGATCGGGGAGATCCTGCTGGGCCGATGCCGGGGCCGCGAGTCCAACGACGAGATCACCCTCTTCAAGTCGCTGGGACTGGCCGTCGAGGACCTCGCCGCCGCTCATCATGTCTATCAGAAGGCGGTCGAGACGGGGCTGGGCACGCGCATCGATTTCGGAGGCAGCGCAGTTGAGGACGATTGATCGCGTCGGGGTCGAGGAGATCGTCGCCGCCGCGGCGCGGCTGCAGGGAAGCGTGGTTCGCACACCGCTCGTTCCGCTCAACCTGGATGACGCCCCGGCACCAATCTACCTGAAGCTCGAGAACCTGCAACCGATCGGCTCCTTCAAAGTTCGAGGCGCCGGTAATGCCATGGCCATGCTGGGTCGGGACAAGCTCGCTGCTGGCGTCTACACCGCCAGCGCCGGCAACATGGCCCAGGGGGTGGCATGGAACGCTCGTCGGCTCGGCGTGCCTTGTACCGTCGTTGTCCCCGACCATGCGCCGGCGACCAAGCTGGAGGCCATCACACGCCTCGGCGCCCGCATCGAGAAAGTGCCCTTCGACGATTGGTGGAGGGTGATCGTGGAACATCATCATGACGGGATCGAGGGCACCTTCATCCACCCGGTCAGCAACACCGCCGTCATCGCCGGCAACGGCACCATCGGCCTCGAGATCCTCGAGGATCTCCCCGACGTCCACACGGTGGTGATCCCCTTCGGCGGCGGCGGCCTCAGTTGCGGTATCGCCGCGGCGATTCACGCCCGCAATCCCGATACCACCGTCTACGCTGCCGAGGTGTCGACCGCGGCGCCGCTGGCGGCATCTCTGAGGGCCGGCGAGCCATCGACCGTCGATTACACGCCGAGCTTCGTGGATGGCATCGGCGGCAAGAGTGTGCTGCAGGAGATGTGGCCCCTGATACGGAACCTCATCGACGATACCATCGTCTCGTCGCCGGCTGCGATCGCCGATGCCGTCAGGCTGCTGGTGGAACGCAATCGTGTGGTCGCCGAGGGTGCCGGTGCCGCTGCGGTAGCGGCCGCGCTCTCAGCCATCGATGGGCCTGGCAAGGTTGTATGCGTGGTCTCGGGCGGCAACATCGACGCCGCCAAGCTGTCGACGATCCTTGCGGGCGAGGTGCCATAAGGGAGTCGAGTCCGATGCCGAGATGGTTAAAGTGTGTCCTCCTGGGTATGCCCGCATTCTTTCTCCTGATCCAGCTTTACCGGCCAGCGAGAACCAACCCTTCCGTCGATCCGACGCGCACGATCATGGCTCAGATCGATGTTCCCATGAAGATCGATGTGGTCCTCCGCTGCGCAGCCGCGAGCCGTTGAGCTGTTCGGGGGCTAGCGAATCCGCAGCCAGCCGGGCGGAATGCCGCGGTGGCGCGCCTCCCTGCGCAGCAGCGCCGGCGCCTCGTCGAGCTCCGCCAGACGCTCGTTGACCGCCCTGATGCGCTCCTTCACCTCGGCCGTGGAACGGTGCGAGAAGAGAAAGGCGCGCTCGGCACGGCGCAGAAAGACGAGCTCATCCTCCAGCGCTTCGTGCTCCGCCTCGATCGCCGAAACCAGCTCCTGCCAGTACTCGCGCGTCTGCTCCGGCGGCACTGCATCGGATTCTGCCGTCTGGTGCGCCGCACGGCCCGAGGTTTCCGTAGCCGCAGATGCCGGGGTTTGCTCCTTGGTTGGCTCGGTGGGCCGTTGCTCGGCGGCAGGGATCATAGCCGGTGCGGTCGGCGCCGGGCCCTTGAAGTCGTCTTCCTCGACGCGCTCGACCACCTCGAGCGGAATCGCGATCTTGGCGCCATACTGCTCGAAGACGACACGCCCCTCCTCGACGCGCGCCGAGTCGGTACGGATCACCAGGCCGTTCTTGAGGTAGATGGTGTCGGCCGCCGCCATGCCGGCAACGGCCAGCACCGCGGCGACGAGCACGATGCAGACAGGGAATAAACGACTCACTGCATATGCCCCCTACACCGCCGGAGCCCTTTTGCGAGAGGGCTCAGGCGGTAGGCTTTACGGGCTGGCCGGCTTCCGGCCAGGCGCCGAGGTCCCGCTCCGGCTCCTCCTCTTCCTGACGACGCGTTCCCCACTCCTCGACACAGGCGTAGAGGGTGGGGATGAAGATCAAGGTGATTAGCGTCGAAGTCAGCAGGCCGGCGATGACCACGCGGGCCATGGGCGCCTGCACCTCGCCACCCTCGCCGATCCCCAGGGCCATCGGCACCATCGCCAGCACGGTGGTCAGCGTTGTCATCAGGATCGGCCGCAAGCGCCGCCGGCCCCCGAGCTCGACCGCCTGGCGCAAAGCCAGCCCGTCGCGGCGGCGCAGCAAGTTGACATAGTCGGTAAGAACGATGGCGTTGTTGACGACAATGCCCGCCAGCATGATGGTGCCGATGAACGCCTGGATGTTGAAGGTGGTGTTGGTGAGAAAGAGCATGAGGATGATACCCACCGCCGCCATCGGGATCGAAAAGAGGATGATCAGCGGGTCGCGGAGCGACTCAAACTGACTCGCCATCACCGCATAAACAAGGATGATGGCGAGCACGAGGCACAAGATCAGCTGGTTGAAGGCCTCTTGTTGCTGCTCGTACTCGCCGCCGTGGACGATGGCGAAATCCGGCGGTAGCCGCAGCGAGCGCAACCGCTGCTGGATATCCCCGACGATGCTTCCGAGGTCGCGATCGGCGATGTTCGCCGACACGGTGATGATGCGCTCCTGGTCCTTGCGCTGGATGTTCACCGGCCCCTCACCGCGCCGCATCTGGATCAGGTTGCTGGCCGGCACCGTCTGCCCCGTCGGCGCGTGGATCGGGATACGGTCCACGGCGGCCATCTGCTGCCGGTCGGCTTCTCGCAGGCGCACCAGAACGTCGTACTCGTTGCCGGCTTGACGGAACTGGGTGGCAACACGGCCGCCGATGGTGGTGCGCAGGGCGTCGCTGATGTCGGAGATGTTGAGACCCATGGTCGCCGCCTTCTCCCGATCCACCACGATCCGTATCTCCGGCACTCCGGGCCGGCGGCTGATCTGCGCGTCGGTCACCCCGGGGACATTCTCGACGATCCCCTTGACGGTGTTCGCCAGATCGGCGGCGACCTGCATGTCGTGACCTCTGATCTCCACGCTCACCCGATCGGAGTCGCTCTGCCCCAGCCGGAGCAGGAACAGACCGCCGCCGGAGCGGGCGAAGGCGATCATGCCCGGCCGCCGGACCAGATGCGGCCGCAGCGCCTGCGCGATCTGCTCGCTGGAGCGCGAACGCTTGGCCCTCTCGACCAGCGACACCCGAAGATCCGCCCGGTGAGTGGACGAATTCCGCCAGCCGCTCCCGCCCACTTCGCTGAGAACATTGGCCGCCTCCGGTACCTCGCGGCGCACGACCTCCTCCAGCTCGCGAACCACCGCATCCGTGGCCTCGAAGCGGGTTCCGGGTGGCATCTCGACGCTGATGCGTACCTCACCCTCGTCGGTCGCCGGCATCATCTCGAAACCAATGAAAGGAACCAGCAGCAGGCTGGCGGTCAGCACTGCCGCACTACCGACAATCACCGTGCGACGATGAGCCAAGGCCCAGTGAATGAGCTCCTGATAGCTGCCATCCAGGTGGTCGAGGAACCGACCGCTGGCCCTGACCAGCTTGCCGAGCGCGGGATGGTGCTGGTCGTCGCGCTTGCGCACCGCCAGGTACCTGGAGCAGAGGATCGGAATCACGGTCAGCGCCACCGCCAGAGAGCAGAGCAGGGCGAAGGCGATGACGTAGGAGAGCTGCTGAAACATGATCCCCGAGATACCGGTAAGAAAGACCAGCGGTACGAATACGGCCAGGGTGGTCAGCGTCGAGGCGACGATGGCGGTGGAAACCTCGCCGCTGCCAACAACCGCCGCCTCGAGCTTCGGTGTTCCTTCCTCCAGGTGTCGGAAGATGTTCTCCAACACCACGATGGCGTTATCCACCAGCATGCCGATCCCCAGCGCCAGGCCGCCGAAGCTCATGGTGTTGAGGGTGAAGTCGTTGAAGTACATCAAGGCGAAGGTGGCTATCACGGCGATGGGAATGGAGAGAGCAATGATCAGGGTGCTGCGCAGGCTGCGCAGGAACAGGAACAGCACCAGCACCGCCAGGATGGCACCGGAGATGGCGGCGCTACGGACGTTGTCGATCGACTGCTCGATGAACTTGGAGCTGTCGATGATCGGCCAGATGGTGAGGTCGGGGAAGTCCCGATTGATGCGCTCGAGCTCCGCCTTGACATCCTGCGCCACCTTCACCGTGTTGGCCCCCGACTGCTTGCGGATCGAGAGACGGAGGCCGGGCTTCCCGTTCACCCGTACCGACTGTCGGACCTCCTCGAAGGAGTCCTCGACGGTGGCGATGTCCTCGAGATAGACGGGGACGCTGCCCTTGGTACTCACCACCAACTTGCGCATGGGCTGGATGGCCTGGAACTCTCCCCGGCTGCGCAAGAGCACCTCATAATCGCCCTCGGGGATCGGACCCACCGGCTCGTTCTGGTTCTCCCTCCGCAACACATTCACGACGCTGCCGACCGAAAGGTCGT
Source organism: Acidobacteriota bacterium (assembly GCA_046757445.1). Taxonomy (GTDB): domain Bacteria; phylum Acidobacteriota; class UBA890; order UBA890; family UBA890; genus JBHHYG01. The sequence goes on along the minus strand of JBHHYG010000029.1, from coordinate 9,149 downwards.
AGGCCTGCAGCTTCTCGAGGTCGAGGTCGACATGAATCTCCCGCTTGAGCCCACCACGGATGTCCGCCGCCGCCACACCGGGTATGCGCTCGATCCGGTACTGGATCTGATCCTCGACGAACTGCCTCAGCTCGCCGGGGCTGCGGTCACCGGAGATGGCCAGGTAAAGAATGGGAAATTGCGATACGTCGAACTTGTAGAGAGTCGGCGCATCGGCGTCCTCTGGTAGCGCCCCGCGCACGCGATCGAGCCGTGTGCGGACCTCGTTAGCGGCTTCGTCGAGGTTCGTGCCCCACTCGAAGTTGATCCGTACCTGGCTCTGCCCTTCCGACGAGGTGGCGGAGATCTCCTTCACCTGGGGGGTCGAACCCAACGACTCCTCGATGGGTCGAGTGACGAGGGTCTCCATCTCCTCCGGCGCCACGCCCTCGTAGGCGGTGATCACGGTCAGCGTCGGGTATTCGATGTCGGGCATCAGGTCGACCGGCAAGCGCCAGAAGGAGATGCCGCCGAGAAGTAACAAGATCAAGCACAACATGAAGATGGTGACCGGGCGATTGATGGCGATCTCGGGTAGTTTCATCGCTCGGGGCCCTCTCCGTCGGTTACGGCCTGCTCTATTTGCACTTGATCTCCGTCCTTCAGCAGGTTGGCACCCAAGGTAACCACGGCTTGTCCGCTCTCGAGGCCACCCTCCACCTCGACGCGATCCTCTTGGCTCGAGCCCACCTCGATGGCTTGGAAGCGCGCGCTGTCGGAGTTCACCAGGAAGACCCCCGACTGCTCACCACGGTAGACGAGCGCCGAGCGTGGAATGACCAGTGCCGAGCGCTCCGACGCCAGCGAGATCTCGGCGCGTGCGAACATCTCCGCTTTGAGTAGTCGGTCCAGGTTGGGAATATGGATCTCTACCACGCCAGTGCGTGTTTGCGGATCGAGCAAGGGTGAGATTCGCACCACTTCGCCGGGAAACTCCCGGCCGGCGATGGCATCGACCACGACGTTGGCGGGGCTGCCGACCTGCATCTTGGTGAGCTCCCGCCCTGGAACGTTGGCTACCAGGACGACGCTCTCGAGGTTGAGCAGTGTCACGATCGGCGTGTTGGCGCTCACCTGTGCGCCCCGAGCGACGTAGCGACGCCCGACAACGCCGGCCATGGGCGAGAACACCCGCGTGTGTTCGAGATAGACGCGCTGCTCCTTCAGGCTCGCCTCCGCCTGCGCCACTTGGGCGGTGGCCAGGTTGAGCTGAGCTTTTGCGACGTTGAAGCGAGTTTGCACTTGCTCGAGCTCCTGCGAGGAGACCAGCCCCGACTCATGCAGACCGCCGGTGCGCTCCAGCTCGATCCGCACGTTTTCGAGCTCCGCTACCCTTTGCTCCCTTTGCGCCCTCGACACCCTGAGCCCCGCCTGGCGCTGCTGAACTTGTTGCTGCACCTCCTCGTCTTCGAGCACGGCAATCAGCTCCCCGGCCCGCACTCGATCTCCGAGATCGACCTGCATCCGCAGCAGCCGGCCACTCACCGTCGGCGCCACTTCTACCCGTTCCTTGGCCCTGAGCGAGCCCACCACCGATACCAACTCACGAATCGAGGCGCGCTCCACAGACGCCACCTGTACCCGCTGGGCGAACCCCCCCGATGCCCTGCCGCCGCTACCGGTGGCACCCCCGGGAAGCTGCTGGAAGAGACGAAACGCAACCAGCCCACCAAGACCCAGGATCAGAAAAATCCCCAGCGTCCTTCTCATGTTGCGGGTGGCCTTCCTGGCGCCCGCCGAAGCCGTGAGGTCCGAGGTGGAAGACTGCATATCAGCACTCGATCCAACACCCTTTCAGGTATGGGTCAAAGAATCGGCTCGCCTGTTGATGGGGAATCCGCCGGCAAGGGACCGACAGGAACGCAACGTGTCCCGCGCCGCAGATGATCCAGAGTACTACCTGGAGGATGTTCTCCGGGACGGCGAATTGCACGCTTTCGTGATGCCGCCAACAATGCGCAGGCGGGCGCTGGCTGCCGAGATATTGTCGCGGATGTGCACTATCATCCGAGATATTGTATAATCCTGAACGTGAAGTAAGAGATTATCGAGCGATCAGAAGCTGTTTCCCCTGTAGGTGAAATAACGCTCCCGCAGGACCCGGTGAGCGCCCTCCCCATCGAGCCCATGTCAGGAGTGAGGACAAACCGAGTCTGGAGACCCGTGCTGCCCCTCTCCCGCAGCCGGACTTCGTCCGCCGCGGCGCCGCTGCTGACCTGCATCGTCTTGGCAGGCCTGCTGGTGATCGCTCCTCAGGCCGCCGCCGCGCAGCCACAAACGCCGGAGAAGGGCGCAGTACAGGGGCTGGTAACCGAGGTCGACGGCGCGCCGCTGCCGGGCACCACCGTGCGCCTCATCGGGCCGCTGCCTGTGTCCACGGTGCGCGTTACCACGGCAGATCTCGAAGGCCACTTCGAGTTCCCGGCGGTGGAGCCCGGCACCTATCGGATGGAGGCCGAGCTCCCTGGCTTCGAGCTGACCCAGATCCCGCAGATCGTCGTCCGGGCCTTGCAGGCAAGCGTGTCAGCGATCGTCATGCAGTTTCGCGCCATAAAGGAGACGGTGCAGGTCACCGCGCAAACGGAGACCGCCCCCGAGCTCGTCGAGCGCGAATCTACCTCTGGCCGCAGCGTCGTCAGCAACCGGACGCTCGAGAGTCTACCGCTGCCCTCCGAGCAAGTCCTCGAGGCGCTACCCTTGTTGCCCGGCGTGGTGAGAGGCCGCGACGGGCGGATCAGCATCGGCGGCACCATGCCGTCGGACTCGATCCTGCTGTTCAACGGCGTCGACCTCACCGATCCCTTCACCGGCCAATACCGCCTGCGCCTGCCGCTGGAAGCGGTGGCGCAGATGGACCTGCACACCGGTGTCTACCCCTCCACCTACGGCCAGCTCATCGGCGGACTCGTGGACATCACCACTGCGCCCGGAGGGGAGAAATGGAAGTTCCAGTTCAACAACTTCCTTCCCCGCGTGCGCTTCAACAAGAGTGGGCTGGGGGGTGTCGAGGCAGCCTCACCTCGTTTCCGGCTGAGCGGGCCCCTCATTCCCGGACGCCTCTACCTCTCTCAGGCGGGTGAATACCACTTCGACAGCGTCGATATCAACGACGTGCCGGGGCCGCCCGGCGGGTCAGACAATCTGCGCACCACCGGTTGGGAGTCTCTGACCCAGCTCGACTGGTTCGTCAACGATCGCCATCGCTTCAGCTTCACCACCATCCTCTTCCCCCAGGACGAGAATCTTGCCGGCCTCAACGGGCTCACCCCGGTATCGGCAACTACAAACATCGACCGGCGCGCGAGGACCTTCGTCGGCGAGCACCAGTGGCTGATCGACAGCACCAGCCTGCTGAAGACCTCGGTGCAGCTGAACCAGGCCAGCACCGACGTGGACCCACTCGGCGTCGAGCCGCTGGAAGTGATCCCCGAGGGCGTGCAGGGGAACGCCTTTCACCAGCAGGGTCTCGGAACCACCCGCTGGCAGGGAAAGGTTGTCTACAGCCGCGCGCTCGGCGACAGCCGCCTGTCACATCTTCTGGAGGTCGGCGGCGTGGTGCAGCGCCTGTCTCTCTCCGGCGACTACGAGAACGACACCATCCTGGTGGAGGGCGCCAGCCGGCAGTTGCTGCAGCGCATCGACTTCGCTGGCAGCGGCTCCCTGTCGGGGCACAAGACCGAATGGGCTGGCTTCGTCCAGGATCGCTGGAAGCTCAACGACCGGTTTGCGCTCGACCTCGGCACCCGTGTCTCCAGCGACTCGTTCACCAACGACCTCCGCCTCGAGCCGCGAATCGGCTCCTCCTGGGACCTGACCGGCAACGGCGCCACCTTCATCAAGGCGGCTGCCGGCCTCATGCACCGCAGGGTCTTTCTGGGAGAGGCCTTGTGGGAACAGCTACCGACGAGAGTCGAGACCACCCCGGTGCAGGGCATCGAGGGAGGCGGCGTCGCCCGTGCCCTGGTGCCGCGGCTGGGGAAGAACATCTCGGCTCCCAAGTCCTTTTTGGTGACCGTCGAGGTGGACCAGAAGATCAACCCCGGCCTGATCGTGCGCGCCAAGTACGCGCAGCGCGAGGGGCACGACCTGCTGGCTGTAAATCGCTTGGACCCGCAAGGCGTGCTGGTGGACGCCGACGAGGATGCATTCAACGCCGTGCAGGAAGATCCCGCGGCAGGGCTCGGCACCCTGCTGCTCGACAACAGTGGAAGCTCTACCTATCGGGAACTGGAGCTCACGGTCGGCCAGCGGATAGCGCGAGACGGCCAGGTCTTCTTTTCCTACGTGCGCTCCTCGTCGGTAGGCGATCTCAACGACTTCAACAACATCGCCGGCGAGTCGCCGGCGGCGATCGTGCGCCCCAATCGCCGCGCCCGCCTGCCTTTCGATTCTCCCAACCGATTCTTGTTCTGGGGCACCATCAACCTGCCCAACAAGATCAGGGTGGCACCGGTGGTGGAGTGGCGAAGCGGCTTTCCTTATAGCTTGCTGAACGAAGACCAATCCTACCTGGGCAAGCCCAACAGCCAGCGGTTCCCCTCGCTGCTCACCCTGGATACCCAGATCACCAAGGACTTCAAGTTCGCCAAGTACCACGTCCGCGCCGGCGTCAAGCTGTTCAACATCGGCGGCAAGTTCAACCCTCGCGACGTCATCTCCAACGTCGCCAGTCCCTTCTTCGGCGACCTGCGCAACAACGTCGGCTTCCAGCTGCGCGGCAAGTTCCAGCTGCTCTTCTAGCCCGCATATCTCAACGGCTTGCTGCTGCGGGCGCGGGAAAGGGCGCGTTCGCTGCGTTGCGCTTGCTCGGGCTCCTCGACGTATTGTCAAATACGCCTGCGGAGCCCTCCCGGCGCGCGCCTTGCGACCGCACCCTTTCCCACGCCCTCGCGACGCAACCCGTTGAGATATCCGGGCTAGGCGCCCGGAAGTTGCCGAGCCCGCTTCCAGCTCCGTGGTGACGTTCTCGATCTGGCGCGCGGCGGCGACATGATCCGGACGAGCCTATCGTAGGAAGCGCTGCGCCTCGGCCACTCGCTCACGGTCGAGGTCACCGTCCTGCCAGTAGTCGAGGAACTGGCGATAGTAGCGCCGCGCTCCACCGAAGTCGCCGCGTTGCTGGTAGATTTTGCTGAGAAAGTAAAGACTGCGGACATACTGGATCGGGTTGTAGCGTCGATCATAGGGATGATCGAGGATGCTCTTGAAGCGCTCGGCGGCGGCGTCCAGACCCCCTGCGGCCATCTGTGCCGAGCCCAGCGCGTACCAAATCTGGATGTTACCGCCCTGTGCGGGGGAAGCAGCGACTCGGCTTCCGACAGCGCCCGGATGGCGGCCGCGGCATCGCCCAGGGCCAGTGCCAGCTCACCCTGAAATGCTAGCTGCCGGCGGCGGTTCCAGTCGGCGGGGAACGATTCTCCTCTACGCTCCAGCTGCTCGGCGGCGGCCTCGGCAGCGGCGCGCCGGCCAAGCCTCGCCTGCGCCAAGGCAACGTTGGCGAGACCACCGAGTTCGGCGGCCTCGCCGCGGCCCGCGCTCTGGGCTTGCCGCGCCTGCTCGAGGGCTCCTTTCGCCTCGCCCAACTCCAGCAAGCTCGAGGAGAGGAGGATGCGGAGCTGGGCGCTGAGCAGATTCGGGCGCGGAAAGGCATCGGCGGCCTTCGCCAGTAGATCGATGGCCGGACGGGAACGGCCCAGGTAGACGTCTACCTCGCTGCTCGCCACCGGACCGAGGAACAGCTTCATGAACGGATCCCGCGAGCTGCCGATCTGGCGGGCGGTCTCACCTGCCGTCTCGAACTGCCCCCGCAACAGATAGAGGTCGAACAGATCACCCTGGATATCGGGGCGCCCCGGCGCCAGCTCTTTGGCCCGCTCGAGTGCCGCGAGAGCCTCGTCGAGCCGGCCCCATTGGGCCAGATGAATGCCCAGGGATCGATAGCCGCTGGCGCTATCGGGGTGGCGGCGCAGCAGCTCCTGGAGAACCTCGTACCCCTTCTCGAACTTTCCGAGGAGTGCGTAGCTCCTGGCGAGATTGATGTAGGAGACCATGGGGGCCTCTCCACGGCGTATGAGCTCCTCGAGCTGCTCGATGGCCTCATCGTAACGCTCGAAACGTCCGTACAAGAGGGCCAGGTTGTTGCGTGCCGCCTCGTGGTCGGGATACAGCTCCACCGCCTTCTCGTAGGCTGCGATGGCTCGGTCGAGGGTCTCGGGCCGCAGCGAGTAGTAGCCGACCCTCGACGTAGTAGCGCTCCCGCGCCGTCAGCCTCTCGGCCCTCTCGAGGGCCTTGCGCGCGTACTCTAAGGCCTCCTCCGGGTGGTTGAGGTTGCCGTGCGAGATCGACAGCTTGGCGTAGGCCATGGCGAAGTCGGGATCGGCCTCCACCGCCTTCTGGTAGAGGGGAATTGCCTCGGCCTCCTTATCCTGATCGTGCAGCTTGATGCCCTCGGCATAAAAGCGATAGGCCTCAAGTGAGGAGGTAGTGACCTTCTCGATCTCTCGATCAAGGGCGGGATCTGCCGCCTCTGCGAGCTCGAAGCGGTCGCGGATGCGACCGGTGAGATCGTCGACCAGCGAGAAGATGCCCGACTCCCCCTGGCCCTCGACCCTCTCGGAGCTGAGAATCTCGCCGTCGCTGGCTTGCTGCAGACGGGCGCTGATGCGGATGGTCTCGCCGGCCTTGGCGAAGCTACCAAGCAGCACGGTGTCGACACCGGCCCGCTCAGCCACCGCCTGCACCACCTCGAACGAGGTCACCGGCTGCTCGAGAAGGTCCATCTCGTTGAGGATCTGGTAGAGACGGTCGGTGCCGAGCACGCGGATGCCGGGCGACTGCGACAGGTCGGTGACCATCATGTCGGGTAAGCCGCTGCGCAGCCAGTCGAGGGACGGATCGCCGCTGAGGTTGTCGAAATAGAGCACCGCCACCGAGGGCCGCTGCGGCGCCACGGTGCTGGTGCGCGCGCCGGCGGCGGCGCCCGAAGAGGCTACCGGCCCGGCTCCTACGCCCCTTTCGCCGGCAGGCCGCAACGCCAGGTAGCCCAGTGCCACCGCCGCCGCTGCCACGGCGACGATAGCCGGAACCAGGAGTTTTCTCCCCATCCTCCCTGCACCCGCCGCCACACCGGCATCGGCGAGATCGGGCGCCTCCAGCTCGCCCGAATGCATCTCATCCCGCAGGCCCAACAGCTCGTTGCGCAGATCCTGCGCCGACTGCAGGCGCTGCTCCGGGTCCTTCTCCAGACAGTGCTTGATGATGCGGCCCAGATGGCGCGGCAGTGAGCGATTGAGCTCGGTGACCGAGACCGGCGTCTCCTTGATCAGCGACGAGAGCACCGAGATCTTGTTGTCGCCCTTGAAGGGCCGCTCGCCGGTGGCCATCTCGTACAGTAGGATGCCGAGAGAGAAGATGTCGGAGCGGTGATCCACCGCCTTGCCCTCGGATTCCTCGACCGAGAAGATGGTGACGATGTTGGGGTGGTTGAGGGCAGCGACCGCCTTGGCCTCGCGCTCGAAGCGCTGCCGGCGCTCCGGGTCGGCGGCCATCTTCGAGGGCAACACCTTGATGGCGATGCGCCGATCCAGGGTCGTATCCTCGGCGAGGTAAACCTCGCCCATGCCGCCTGCCCCCAGCAGCTCGGCAATCCTGTAGTTGTTCAGAAGGGTATCGGGCTCCACGGCACCCCGTCATCTTTGAAGTTCGATGCGAATGTGCCGGAACTCTACACGTTGTTTCTGCCAACGGCAACGGGAGCCAGAGCCATCATCCAGTGAGCGAGTATCCACAAGACCGTCGCTGCCAGCCCGACGCCGGATGCTCCCATGACGACGGGAAAAACCTTCACCAGTAGCGAAAAGTCGGGAGCGGAAGGTCCAACATAGCGGGCCCACCCCGCCGCTATGCCCCGCGCCAGGAAGGCGAGCCAGAAAACGAAAAGGAACAAGCTGACGAACGGCACGGCAACCCGAACACGACGCCCCTGAACCACCGGATGAGAGGTGCCGATCAGCTGCCGAAGAATGTACGATAACGCCGCCCACAGGATCATCGAATCGATGCCGATCATGCTTCCCATCGAATGCGCGACGACCACGTGTGTTCCGTGAATCAGAGCGTTCAAAGGCGGGACGGCGATCAACAAGGCCAGCACGAGCATCAGGAAAGTCCACGTGGTTGCCGAGCGAACAAAACGGTCGGTAACCTGTAGGTCCACCGTCGCCGGTGCAATTCTCCGAGCCGCCAGCAGATCCAGGAACACCCTGGCGAGGACAATCATCTCGAGCATGCTGACGACGAAACTGATCCAGTGGATCCAGGAGCTCTGCGGCAGATGATAGGTATGATGGCCGTAGTTGGTGAAGGTATTGAGCACGGCAATGCAAAATAGTGCATAGGCAGTGCCTGAGTGGGCGTAACGATCGTCCTCGCGAATGCGCCCCGATACGTACATCAGCGAGCCGTAGGCGAGCAGGTTGAACGAACCCACCAGCACCCCGTTGGACTTCCATTGGATGGCGATGTCCCGCAGCGGCTGCAGGCTCACGGTGTCGAGTAGATACAAATGCGCCTCGAGGAAGGCGATCACGAACAGGGGAAGCGCGATCGTCCACATATGAACGTATACGGGGCGCTCCCTCGTAGTGGTCCTGATCCGCCCGAAGTAGTTCCATGCGAACAGCATCCAGCCGATGAGGATGAGCGCGGAGAAGCCGGGATGGTACCCGAGGTACTCCCTCCCGGTAAGCCGCCCGGAGAGCAAGGTCAGGGTGATCCCCACCCCGGCCACGGACCAGAGCGCGACCTGCCAGATGATACGTCGCCTCGCGGAAGGCGACGGTGGTCCGAAGCGAGCAAACAGATAGAAGTAGACGACTGCCACTCCACCCAGGAAAACCCACGCGAAGGCGAACGTTTCGTGCACCGGCCTCAGCTGCTGCAGCGTCAGACCAATCGACCGCAGCGCCGGCTCGTAATCCGTGTAGGTGAGCGCCGCTGCCACTCCGCTGAGAAGCGCGCCGGCACAGGCACCAAGGGCCAGCAGAACGAGCCACGCCAGGGGGCGCGCTTCAGCGCTGGCGCCGCTCACTTGTATTCGAACCACGGTACC